>CAZDMM010000516.1:0-5822 GCA_964505845.1 uncultured Caldilineaceae bacterium | reverse complement strand
GTCAATGGGATCAGCCCCAAACACCGCCCGCATCATTTCGGTGCGGCCAGAGCCGACCAGCCCGGCAATGCCCAAAATTTCACCCTGGTAAGCCGTAAAAGAGATGTTATGCAGCACGCCCCGCCGCTGCAAGCCCTCCACCCGCAGCGCCTCGGCCTTGCGCTCGGTGGCAGTTTTGGGAAAGAGTTGGTTGACGCTCCGCCCCACCATTGCCTGGATAAGCTGGCCCATGTTAACCTCTTTGACTGGCCAACTGCCCACCTTGCGACCATCCCGCAGCACCGTTACCCGGTCGGCCAGGGCATTAATCTCTTCCATGCGGTGGCTGATAAACACCACCCCGACGCCCTGGGCGGTTAGCCGTTTGAGGAGTTGAAACAGTTGGTCAATTTCGTGCTGGGTGAGCGAGGAGGTTGGCTCATCCATTACCAACACCTGGGCCTTCCAGGAGAGGGCCTTGGCAATTTCAACCATTTGCTGCTGGGCTACGCTCAGGTGGCGCACCGGCACGCGCAGGTCCAGCTCAATCCCCAAACGGGCCAGTTGCTCTCTGGCTTCGCTGTAAATAGCGGGCCAAGCCAACACCCCGGCGCGGCGATTTTCTCGGCCCAAAACAATATTTTGAGCCGCGTTCATCGAAGCAACCAGGTTTAGTTCCTGGTGTACCATCGAGATGCCAAGCTGCTGGGCGTGATGAGGGTTGCGGATAGAAACTTCCTGGCCGCGGATTCTAATGTGTCCGGTATCTTTGGAGTGGATGCCAAAGAGGATGCGCATGAGGGTAGATTTGCCTGCGCCGTTTTCGCCCAACAGGGCATGCACTTCGCCGGGGCGGAGGTCAAAATCTACTTCGGTGAGAGCCTGCACCCCGGGGAAGATTTTGGTAATGCCTTGCATTTCCAACAGGAGAGGGTCTGTCATGGGTAACGCCTCTGTTCAGTAGATCCAATTTTTGCAGCGGAGCCGGCTTCAGCGCCTACGTAGCGGCGGCGTGCCCGCAGGGGTGCTTCATCAGGAGCTGCCGCTGCCGGTAAATTTGGGTCTGCTGATGTTAACTCAATTGATCTAATCGTTCTATTTCACCCGCCAACTCTTCGGTCATGATGAGGGCGGTAATAAAACCGCTCCGGCACGCCCCTAAAAAAGCCTGGGCTTTTTCTAACCCGGCCCCAACCATGACGACCACCGGGATGTGCTTTAAATCCTGCAGCGAAATGGCAATCGTCCTGGCCTGATTCCAGCTTTCGATGGGGTGGCCGTGAATATCAAAAAATTGAGCGCACGTTTCTCCCACCGCCCCTAGGCTGAGCAGGTAGCGGTAATCTTCTTCAGAGATTCGACCGCTGCTGCTGTAGTGGTTTTGCTGGTCATTTGAAGTTGAGGTCAGGCCGGCCAGGCTGATGCAGGCTACTGTGGCGGCGCTGGCTTTTTCCAGGGTCAGGCGGATGCTCTCTTCGCGCCATAAAGCCTGGCGAGCTACATTATCTGATACAATCGCCGGGGCGAACAACGCCTCGGCCTGGGCGTTCCAACGCATGGCAATCTCTCGCACCACCTCGTTGGCGCTGATAGCTGGCGCGCCCACCCAGCCGCCCATGGCCGGCACCACACTCACCTGGGGATGGTACGATGGGCGAACCTGTTTGCTTACGGCAAACAAAGTTCTGCCGCCGGCAACGGTTAAGACCGTTTCTTCAGAAATAACGTAATCCAGGTAGGCTGCGGCGCTTTGGCCCACCGAGTCCAGAACTTCTGGAGAACTGCCGCAGCCCGGTACAATAACCACGTGCTGCAAGCTGAACCGGGTGCGAAACCAGGCCTCCAAAGGCACGGTGCTGGTAGCCGGGGCAACGATTACGGTGCGAACATAGCCTCGCTCCTTGGCCAGCTTTAGCGCCCGCGACACGGTTGAGCGAGAAACCAGCAGTTGTTGACCAATCTCATCCTGAGTTTTGTTTTGCTCATAGTAAAGCCGGGCAATCTGCAAGACTTGATCGGTATTCATGGGTCAAATTAGAATTGACACAATTGTGCAAAATTGAAATTTTGTAGCACTATAACATGCTTCCCGGTCTTAGGCAAACAGACCGGCCGGAGGGGTACGTCCCAGATTTTAGACGAACCGTCGCGGTTGCCCCCTCTGGCAGGGCAGACCTCGCGTCTGCCCCTACCATTGGCAAATTGATTGTCAGGCGCGGGCAAATATGTTATAGTGAGGGTACTCACTTAAACCTATCTGTTATCCACATCTTTCGCCACCGGCGTCGCCCCGAGCTGAAGCTCAGGACTAATAGCTCAAGTGCGCTTCAGCGCACTATTTTGCTAAAAATTGAGCCTTTTGAGTCGGCTTTGAGCCGACTTGAGCTATCAGCCTGCGAATTAATTCGCAGTGAGGTGGTACAAGAGATTTATGGGTAATAGATAGACATCAGAAAGGTTCTCAACATGGCAAAATTCTATACCCAATTGACCCCCCAATTGCAAGAGTTTATTAGCCAGCAGTACATGTTCTTTGTAGCTACTGCCCCTCAGCAGGGACGGGTCAACCTCTCTCCCAAAGGCATGCACACCTTTCGCTGCCTGGACAGCCACCGGGTGGCTTACCTGGATTTGGGCGGCAGCGGCAATGAAACCGCGGCCCACATCAATGAAAATGGCCGGCTGACGATCATGTTTTGCAGCTTTGGCGAAAAGCCGCTCACTCTGCGGCTGTATGGCCGGGGCCAGGTGGTGCAGCCGCATGAAGCAGCCTGGTCAGAACTGTACGCTTTGTTTGACCCGCTGGCCGGCGCTCGCCAGATCATCATGCTAAAAATTGACTCGGCGCAAACCTCATGCGGTTTTGGCGTGCCTCGCTATGAGTATCAGGGGCAGCGCGATAATCTGATCAAAAGTAATATCAAGTTGGGGCCGGCCGGCCTGGCTAAATACCGGCGGGAGCACAACCTGGTCAGCATTGATGGTTTGCCGACGGGCTTACATATAGAAAGATGAAATTATTCAGGCGACTGGCGCTTTTCTCTTGTTGGTAAGATGGTGAGAATGGCAAAACTTATGGTTCACCACAGGCCAGTCGCCTTTAGCCGGAACAGTTGCGATGACCGAAAATATCCCCGTGTGCATGATCCGCGAAAATTTGGACGATATTCCCCAGCACGAATTGCCGGTGGGATTCACCCTCCGGCCTTACCAACCGGGCGACGAGGCGGCCTGGCTGGCTATCCACCTGGAAGCCGATCAATATAATGTTATCACACCGGACACCTTTACCGAACAGTTTGGCGCCGATGCCAAAATGCTAGCCGAGCGCCAATTTTACCTGTGTGATGGAACGGGTCAGGCCATTGGCACGGCTACGGCCTGGTTCAACACCTATCGAGGCCAGGCGTATGGCCGGGTGCATTGGGTGGCGATTGTTCCGGCCATGCAGGGGCGAGGTTTAGCCAAACCCCTGCTCACCGCTCTCTGCCATCGCCTGCGCCGGTTGGGGCATCAGCGGGCCTATCTCACCACCGAGAGCGCCCGCCTGCCGGCCATTAATCTGTACCTGCGCTACGGCTTTACGCCGGATATTCGCAGCGAGCAGGAAGCGCAGGCCTGGCAATCCATTGGCCGGCAGCTTGGCCTGCGCTTGGGTTAAGAGAAAGCCGGTAGGCGGGTGTCCTTATGCCCACCGCCGCTCCTGAGGCAGACGTTTCGGCTTTGCCTCAGCGTGGCATGCAGGCTATCTTATGGGCATTATCTGGGTAAGCAGACCCTTTAAACCTTTAAGGTCTCCTAAAATCTGGGACAGACCCAAATAACGCCAGGGTGTTGCCACTCAATGGTCAGGTATGCTATACTAAACCATTGTTAAAATAAGGAGGCCAGACATCATGAAATATCGCACGCGAGACGAGCATCTTTTTGGACCGGGCCCCAAGCGGATTCTGGCGCTGGATGGGGGCGGCATTCGCGGGATTCTCACCCTGAGCTATCTTAAATACCTGGAAGATATGCTGCGGGCCAGGGTAGGTGGTGACCCCGATTTCCGGCTGGGTGACTATTTTGACCTCATCGGCGGCACCTCCACCGGCTCAATCATCGCCACCGGGCTGGCCCTGGGCTTTCCGGTGGAGCGGATACAGCAGACTTACTATGATTTGGGCGCAAAGGTATTCAAAGGTTCATTCTTCAAACTCGGCCTGCTCTCGGCCAAATTTCCTGAGCAGCCTTTGATTGAGGCCCTGCAAGAGCAGTTTGGCGAGCGCACCCTGGGCAGCGAAGATTTGCGCACCGGCCTCATGATCGTGGCCAAGCGTTTTGACAACGGCAGCTCCTGGGTGCTTTTTAACAACCCCAAAGGCAAATATTTCAACCCCAGCGGCGCGGATCATACCGCCATTCCCAACAGAGACTTTCCGCTGCACGAGATTGTGCGGGCCAGCACCGCCGCACCCCATTATTTTAACCCGGAACTGGTCTCGGTAGCGCACAATGAAGACGCCGCTTTTGTGGATGGTGGGGTTAGCCCTTTTAACAACCCGGCCTTGCAGATGTTCATGCTGGCCACCTTGAGCGGCTATGGCATCAATTGGCCGGTAGGCCCGGATAAAATTTTGCTGGTTTCGGTAGGAACCGGCTATCGCCGCGGGCGGCTGACGGTGGAAGAAGTGTTCAAACTGCCGGCGGCTCAGTTGGCGGGGCAGTCGCTGCTGGCCTTGATGAGTGATTGTGATTGGCTGGGCCAGACTATGTTGCAGTGGTTTTCGGATAGCCCTACGGCGGCGATCATCAATCGCGAAATTGGCGACTTGAAAGATGATTTTCTGGGAGGGCAAAAGTTCCTCAGCTATCTGCGTTACAATATTCGTTTTGACTCAAGCTGGCTCAAAGAGAACCTTGAGATTGAGATGGACGAAGGACTGGTCAGAAGCCTGATGGCCATGGACCAGCCCAAGAACCTCACCACTTTGGCGGAATTGGGGATGATTGCCGCCCAAAAACAGATGAAGCCAGAACATTTTCCGTCGGGGTTTGATTTGAAATAACCGTTTTGTCTGCGCTTGATAATTGCTTCAAACCCACCCGCCCGGTGGGTTTTTTGTTCAATCAGACCTTTTAATTTCAATGAGACCATCAATTTTAGGGCTGTTCAACTTTGAAAATTTGAATCATAATGAGGAGAATCGCAGCAATTTTTTGAGTTAACTTCACTGCAAAAGATCAATCCTGATCAGAAAAAGTGAAGCTTTTTTAATTTCAAGGATAATGTACTGATGAGTGAACCATTCTGGACAGCAGATGAATTAGAGGCCGTTAGAACACAATTTGCACCGCCCTTTCGGCTGGATTCAGCCGGGCTAATCATCCATGACAAGGTTAAAATTTTAGAAGCAAGTCCGGCGATGGGGCTAATGTTTGGCTATGAACCTGCTGGCATCATAGGCAAAACAATATTAGACCTGGTCGCCCCCGACGCTCGCAGCATTGTTCTTAAGCATACCCTCCTCAAATATGACAAAGCCTATGCTGTCATTGGTCTTAGGCAAGATGGGCAAACTTTTTCACTTGAGCTTTGTAGCAAAGCTGTTTCTTATCGTGGACGGCCGGTCAGGGTGATGGCCCTGCGAGAAATCATGGAAATTCAGCCGGTGGAAATAGTTGAAGCTTTGCAAAAAGCCAAAAATGAATTAGAAGCCCAGGTAAGAGATACCACCACCGAATTAAGGTTTGTCAACCACCAGTTGCAGGTTGAGCTTGATGAACGCCGGCAGTTAGAAGCTCAACTTACGGCGCGAGTACACCAACAAGCTGCTATTGCAGAGCTGGGCCAGCGCGCC
>CAZDMM010000515.1:0-5824 GCA_964505845.1 uncultured Caldilineaceae bacterium | reverse complement strand
GTTAAAATTCCCTCTGGCTCTCTCTCACCGATTAAACAACTTTTGGATGGTACTGAGCCGCAGCTCATCCAGGGTGATGAGGGTGGCCACCAGGTTGTCCAGCGTGTCAAAAAAGCTTTTGATGGCCTCCAGCCGTTTTTGGTAAAAAGCGGCCAGTTCGGCCTCGTCTGGTTGAGCCGCCTGGTTGACCAGATTCAGGCTCTCGGTAACGGCATTCAGGGCGCGGGCAAATTCGCTTTTTTCTCGCTCTTTCAAGATACTTTTGACCACCCGCCAAAAATCGGCTTCGGCCACGTAATAATCTTTGCGATCCCGCAACTGAAAATGCTTATGCACCAGGCCCAAGCGCTCCAGGCTGCGCACGCTGGTGCTGACCGCCCCCTTGCTCACCCCCACCTGTTCCACCAACTCATCCAAAGAGATGGGGCTGGGAGCCAGGTAGATGGCCCCGTAAATGGCCCCCATGGCCTTGGGCAAGCCCCAATAGCTGCTGATACGGCTCATACCTTCGATAAAAGTAGCCCGCGCTTGCGTTAATTCTTCGGTCATAATCACCTTTATATTATACGTTTAGTATATACTAAACGTATAATATCACAATAATCAAACTCCGTCAAGACCTAACACGAGCGCGTTCCGGCATGTTCAAAGTTACCCGGCAAACCTGCCCGGAAGCTCCCCATAAGCTTTGTCTCAAAATTGGCGTGGTTTTGGACCAATCGTTGGCCTCAAACGGCATGTAGCTTCCGGGAAGGTGGGACTTTGGCCATACCCTGCTTGATGAAGACCAACAATTGTAAGGACAAGCGGTTTGTGGTATAGTTGAGACTTAGTAGATCCAAGTTCCTGGCTCGGAGCGACATAAATTGGATCTACCGAGACTCTTAAGCACTCTTCTTATTTCTAATTTTTGTTTTCCTATGCCTCATGTAACCATCATCGGCGGCGGCATTGCCGGACTGGCCACCGCTTATTATCTGCAAAAGAAAAGCAGGGCCGCCGGTTTAGACTATCACTATACCTTGCTGGAAAGCGCGCCTCGGTTTGGCGGCAAAATCTCAACCGATACGATCCAAGATTTTGTCATCGAGGGTGGGCCGGACTCTTTTATTACCCAAAAACCCTGGGCTACCCAACTGTGCCGGGAAATCGGGCTGGCCGACCGCCTGATCCCCACCAACGACGAGCGGCGCAATATTTTTGTCCTCAACAGGGGCAAGTTGGTGCCCTTTCCCGGCGGCTACCGCCTGACCGTCCCCACCGAGTTTATTCCTTTTATCACCTCGTCCTTGATCTCGCCCTGGGGCAAACTGCGCATGGGGCTAGATTTGCTCATCCCCCCCCGGCGAGAAAACGGCGATGAAAGTCTGGCCGATTTTATTCGCCGCCGTTTGGGCAGCGAAGCCCTCAACAAAATCGCCGGGCCAATGATGGCCGGCATTTATGTAGCCGACCCCGAACGCTTGAGTTTGCAAAGCACCTTTCCCATGTTCGCCGAGATGGAGCACAAGTATGGCAGCCTGATCAAAGCTATGCAGGTTGCCAAAAAAAAGAGCCAATCGAACGGCGACCCCCGGTCGGACCTTAGCGGCCACTTCGGTGGCCAACCCGAATCAATGTTCACCAGTCTGCGCGGCGGGATGGCCGAGTTGGTGGAAACGCTGGTTCCCAAACTGGAAGGGGATTTGCGGCTAAACTGCCAGGTAACCGCGCTGCGCTACCTGGCTCCCGGCTTTGAGGTAACTTTTGAGTCGGCCACGCCCGGCGAGGGACATTTGCCAGGCGTCTCTCACCTCACTATCCAGACCGACGCCGTAGTTTTGGCCGCGCCTGCTTACATGGTCGCGGCCCTGGTTGAGTCAATCGAGCCAAAATTGGCGGCGCTGCTGCGGCAAATTCGCTATGTGTCTACCGCCACCATTTCCTTAGGTTATCGCCGGGCTGATCTTGGCCCTCAGCCCGACTTCAATGGCTTTGGCGTTATGATCCCCAAAACCGAAAAACGTCTTATTCTGGCCTGCACCTGGTATTCTTCCAAATTTAATCATCGCGCCCCGGCTGATGGGGTGTTGATCCGGCTCTTTGTTGGCGGCGACGCGCAGGAGCGCCTGGTTGACAGCCTGTCGGACAATGATTTATTGGCCCTGGCCCGGGCTGAGGCCGCTGCAACCATGGGCATCCGCGTTCCGCCGCTGGTGTACCGCATTTTTCGCTGGCCCAAGGGCAACCCCCAGTACGATGTAGGCCATTTGGACCGGGTAGCCAGCATGGAACGGCTGGCGGCCGCCATACCCGGTCTGTACCTCACCGGCAGCGCCTTCCGCGGCATTGGCGTGCCCGATTGTATCAAAAGCGCCCTCACTACGGTTGAACAACTGTTAAATGTTCAACCCCACTTGACCTAGCTGCTAACCTACCATAAAATAGTTGTAATCATATAGAAACCCGGAGGTTGGTGATAAAGCAGTTTCTTGCCATCACCAGTCCTCCCTAAAAACAAAGGAAGAACAGGGTTTCTGCATGTCTCACTTCTTTGGGAGAATAACCGATGTCCGCTGAAGACCCCGTGCTCTATGTGAATAAACCGTACTCGCTGACCCTGACCGGCCCCATTACGGTGCATTACCTGGATGGCCAGGCGCTGCACGGTGAAATTTTAGCCCAGGATGCGCTCAACATCTTTTTAAAGGTGGAGGGAGTCCCGCACCTGATCCCGCGCCAGCAGATTCGTTATATTACCGGCGCGCCGGGGCAGCTTCCGGTGGAAGAAACCAGCCCGGCGGTCAGCCTGGCCGCCCCACCGGAGCCGGCCCCACCGCCTGTGCCTACCCCGGCGAAACCCGAACCGCAAGTGGCCCACTTTGTAGAAGAGGAAGAGATACCGTTTGCTCCGGCCAAGGAGGATAGCAGCGGCACGGTGGTGCTCCCCATGATCACCGAGGAGATGGTGACGCAAGCCGGCTCTGAAACCAGCGTTTCCATACCGCCTTTGGAGGAGCCGGAAGATATGGGCAGAACCCTGGTTTTTCCACCCACCCCGGCGGCTGCCCCCTCACTCGGCGAAACCACCGAGCGCACCGGCCCGCCTGAGCCAGGCGCAACCGCCGTCTCAACCAATCTGGCCGATCTTTTTGAAACGACCGCAGAATTGGACGGTGAAGCCACTTTCATCATCGGGACAAAAACTCAATCGCCTGTCTCGGCGCACCTGATTTGTACTTCCGGCCCTCACGCCGGCGAAGTTTTGCAGCTTAAACCGGGCCTCACCACCATTGGGCGCTCTAGCGATAATTCGTTTGCCTTGTCAAAGGATAAAGAGGTTTCGCGGCGGCACGCCATTATTGCCTATGAGGCCAATAAATTTGTCATTCAAGATCAAAACAGCCTCAATCACACCTTTGTCAACAACGAAGAAATCAAAGAGCCGCGCCCCCTGGCTGATGGCGACCTTATTCTTATTGGCGTTTCGACTTTAAAATTTCAAGAAGGCTAGCCAGCTACCCGGCTTTAACAAAAGAGGCGGCGTTATCACAGGTAACGCCGCCTCTTTGTTCGAGTTGAAATTACTGCCTGGCCTTAATGTTTGCCGTTGCCAAAACCGGCCGGCACAGGTTCTAAAGATACCGGTTCATCATAACGGGGCATAAAGGTTTTTTGGGGTGAGGCAGCCAGGGAACCTGCTTTTGGCTGCGACCGTTCAACCCGCTCCAACTTAAACTGGCTGACCAACTGCTGCAAGGCCTGGGCCATCTCCGCCAGGGATTGAGCCGAAGCCGTCACCTCCTCAATCTGCGCGTTCATCTCCTCGGCGCTGGCGCTCACCTCCTCTACCGAGGCGCTGTTCTCTTCACTCACACTGGCCATCCCCTCAATCATCTGCGTCACCTCGGCCGACCCCGCCGCCATCTCCTCCGTCGAGGCCGTGTTCTCTTCCACCACCGCCGACACGCTCTCCATCGCCTGCTCCAGGCTTTGGGCCGATACCTGCATCTGCTCCGTCGCCCTGGTAATCTCACTCACCTGTTGGCTCACCTCCCTGGCCGACCCATCCATCGCGCCCACCGCTTCGCCCACCGTCTGCTGTACCCCTTTAATTAAGGCGGCGATCTCTTTGGTGGCCGCACTCGATCGCTCCGCCAACTTCCGCACCTCATCCGCTACCACTGCAAACCCCTTGCCGTGCTCCCCGGCCCGCGCCGCTTCAATGGCCGCATTCAAGGCCAATAGATTGGTCTGGCCGGCAATCTCGTCAATGGTGTCTACTATCGCCCCAATCTGATCCGACCGCTTGCCCATCTCTTTCACCTGCCGGGCCGAGTGTTCTACCGTCTCCTGCACCTTGACCAACTGTTCCATATTCGCCACCACCTGCCGAATAGCTGTGGCAAGTTGAGCCGAAATTTGGCCGGTCTGGTTGACCGCCACCGCCTGTTCCTGAGCGCCTTTGGCCACCCCGTCAATAGTCCGGCTCATCTGGTTGACGGTGCTGCTGGCTTTGGTCATGCCCTCGGTTTGTTGGGCGATGCCCTGGGCCACCTGCTGGATGGTGCGGGCTACCTGGGCCGTAGCCTGGCCCGATTGTTCGGCGGCGGCGCTCAACTGGCTGGAGGCTGCCCCGACGCTGGAAGCGTTGTCGGCCACCTGCCCAATCAAGCCCCGCAAGTTGGCCGTCATATTGCTTAATGATTGGCCTGTTTCTTGTAGCCGGGTAATCATCTGGTTGAACTGCTGGGCCAATTCGCCTATCTCATCGCTTGATTTGTAGCTCAAAGGCTGGGCCTGAATGGCGACCGATTGGGTCAAGTCTCCCTGGGCAATGGCGCCGGTCAAAGCCGCCACTGCCGGCAGGTCGGTTTGGGCAATTTGTGCGGCGGCTTGCACCATCAATTTAGCCCCTTTTGAGAGGGAACGGGCCAGGTAAAAGGCGATGCCTAACCCAATGAGCACGGCTCCTATGGCCACACCAATGATCAGATTACGGGACTGAGCATAGATCACATCACTGTCGTCATAGGCCTTCTGGCCTTGCTCATCTTTACGTTTGGCCAAACTCTCCATTTGCTGCACAGTCGCATCGGCTGTTTGTTTTGCCTCCTGAATCATCGCTGCCGCCTCAGCATCTTTGTTTTGTTTGGCTAGAACAAGAATCTGATCAACACTGGCCTTATATGCCTCATAAACCTGTACTACCTCTTCGAACATCTTGCGGTCTTCTTCTGTCCGGATCTGCTTCTCGTACTCGGCCAGATTAGCGTGCAATTTGGCGTCAAAATCGGCTACTCGTTGAATTTCTGCTTTGATCTCGTCAGGGTCCTCCGCCATTACGACTGAACGCACGCTGGTACGAATCCCATACAAGTCAATCGTCGCTTCTTTGACGTGTGAGATGGAACGGGTCTGATTGAGGTACAGGTCGTTGAGCATATTGTTGACGGTGTTGGTGCTGTTGTTACCCACAAAGCCAACGATACCGGTCATCACCAGCACAACGGCGAAAGCCAAAAACAGTTTATTACGAATATTAAGTTTCATAGATATTGCTCCTGGTTGTTATTTGGGAAGTTTTGTTGCAAAATACCAAAATATTTCGGTCACTTTGTTGATTTTCTCCATAAAAAATGCGTAAAGATTGGGGGGTATGGGCAGAGGAGGCTTTGGCAACAGAAATACTATATGCAGCCGGCCGGGGGATGCCACTCTACGGTAAGACAAAGCAATGTTTAGAAAAAAAAACCTCCCCGGAAGCCGATTTTAAAATTTAGCTTCCGGGAAGGTAAACTGGTCTTTAAGAAACAGGTTTGTAGTGTTTGCCGTTGCCGTTGAC
>CAZDMM010000514.1:0-5835 GCA_964505845.1 uncultured Caldilineaceae bacterium | reverse complement strand
ATTTGCTGGTCAATGGAAGTTTCTTGAGCGCCCGTTTTAACCAGTAAATTGATCTTTAATTCTGCCTCGGCCTGACGCGCGCCTTTTTCCATCTCCACGAAGAAGGGATTCGTCAGAGTTTTCATCACCAGAGCGACTGTAATTTCTGGTGTATGGGGTGTATTGCTTGTTTCATGTTCTGGAATGATACCTGTCGCCAGGATAAGGGACTGGGAGCCTTTTTCTGCCGACTGATTGCAACTGATAATCCCCAGAAGGGTCAAAAGAATGATGATGGCGGTGCTTTTTTTCATAGATAATCGCTTCTTTATCTTGCAGTTTTTCAATGAGGCCATTCTCAAAAAGTGGTCAACAGCAATGCTATACATGTCGGCTAATGTGAGCAGATTCAACAGATATCCTTACATAAACTCTTCATAAAGGTAATTAGAACTGCGCCGGCGATGGCTATAAAGTTGTGGGTGGGCTGGACAAGGTGCGCCGGGATGATGGGCTGTAAGCAAGAATGGACGAAACTCACTTTTAAATGCAGAAACCCGTTTTCTTTGAGAAAACGGGTTTCTTGGCTCGCCTAAACTGGCAGATTATTTCTGCCAGAGTGTACGGTACGTTGCTACGCCGGTTTGTGGCCGGCGTACGTATGCCCGCCAAAGATTACCATCAATAACAGCACAAAGGCGATGGCGTCAATCACGGCCTGGATAAAACCTTTGATCATGAAAAAGAGGCTGATTTGGGAGTAATCCCAGCCCCAATCTGTCATTAGCAGGGGCAGTTGTACATTCAGATAGATGCTGACCAGCGAGGTCGCCAGCATCATCGCCAGGGCAATGATGGTTAGCAAAGAGGCCCTGGGGTGTTGCGACCAGCGGACGCCGGCCAGCACAATCCCGGCCAGCCATACCAAAAAAATCGGCGATTGGGCCAGATAGGTGGTGAGAGTAGTCATGATTGACTGGCTGGCGTCCATACAGTACCTTCCTTATTTACAACGTTTTAATTTACCTTCCCGGAAGCTGAATTTTTTAAACAGCTTCCGGGAAGGTTGCCGGGTATCATTTCTTAATCTTTCAGCAGACCCGTCTGGCCGTTAAACTCTTCAATCAAGGCATCAATCGCTTCGCTGTGGTTGGGGATGCTGCTCCAATAAGTGGGGTCGTACCACTGGGCCTGGATTTCGTTGTAGGTCTTCCCCTGCTGCTCCACCCAGGTGTAATACTTCAAGTTGTGGACACGCTTGCGGTCGTAGTAGTTCAACTCTTGCATGTGGTCAATGGTCAGCCCCATGAGGTATTGGTGATAGGTGGCCGCTGCATCCAGTTCGCTGAACTCGCCCCGCTCCTCGGTCAGCTCGCGCAGGCGGCTGCCGTACATCTCCATCGAGTCGGTCAGCACGGTCAGCACCACATCATTTGGCCCCAGTTCATAATATTTGGCAAACTTGATGGCCGAGACCACATTGCCGGCTCCGGAGATGCCCAGCCAGGGCAACTTCTCGATCAAGTCGGCCGGGACGCCCTTGCCGGCCAGATACTTTTTGCCCGCCGGCTCATTGAACAGGCGGATCAGGCTGACCGGGGCCTCATCGTCAACCGCCACCACCATATCGGTGTTTTTGACGTTGTGAATCCAGGGCACGTGCTTGTCGCCGATGCCCTCGATGCGGTGCGCCCCAAAGCCGTTGTTGAGCAGAGTGGGGCACTGCAGGGCCTCGCTGGCCACAATTTTGCTGTACGGGAAGGCTTTTTTCAGCCGGTCGCCGGCCGCAATCGTCCCCGCCGAGCCGGTGGCCGACATAAAGCCGCGATAACTATCGTTTGGCCCCATCACCTGTTCCAGCACTTCCAACATGGCCGAGCCGGTTACTTCGTGGTGCCACAGGTAGTTGCCGAACTCTTCAAACTGATTAAAAATCATCAAATCCTGGCCGGAGCGGCGCAGTTCCCAGCACTTGTCAAAAATTTCTTTGACGTTGCTCTCACTGCCGGGGGTTTTGATGATTTCCCCGGCCACCGAGGCCAGCCAGTTGAAGCGTTCCTGGCTCATGCCTTCGGGCAAAATGGCGATGGATTGGCAGCCCAGCAGGGCCGAGTCATACGCCCCGCCGCGGCAGTAGTTGCCGGTGGAAGGCCAGACCGCTTTCTGCGTGGTCGGGTCAAATTGGCCGGTGACCAGCCGGGGAACCAGGCAGCCAAAGGCCGCACCCACTTTGTGCGCGCCGGTGGGAAACCATTTGCCTACCAAAGCCACAATCCGGGCTTCCACGCCGGTGAGGGACTTGGGAAATTCCACATAGTTGACCCCGCCCAGGCCGCCGCCGTTGGCGGTCGGTTCATTATGCCAGGTGATGCGGAACAGATTGAGCGGGTTGATATCCCACAGCCCCACATCTTTGAGTTTGGACGCAATGGCCGGCGGAATCAGCTTGGGATTCTGCATCTGCTTGAGGGTGGGGATAATAATGTTGCGCTCTTTGGCTCGCTGCACCGCCCTGGCCAGGCGGTCGGGGTGAAGGGTTAAATCAATCATGGTTATACCTTTCTATAGGATGGCTTGCTCTTCCGATACAAAGTAAGCCACTTTGGTGTGGTCAATAAAGTTAACCTCGTCTTCGCTTGAGGCTTGCCACTCAGGCGAAGCGCGGGCTGCTAGCAACGCGGCCACATCGTCAAACCAGAGTTCGGCCATGCCGTCGAAAGCGGGGGCATGGCCGTCGCCGGGAACGGTGAGGCGGTGGCTTTGCACTAATTTGCGTAGACCTGGAATCCGGCTGCCGATAGGTCCGTGAATGTTTTTCCAGTAATGGAAGAACTCTTCGTCGGTCAGGCCGGGCTTTTTGGTGATGCAATAGACAAGTTTTATCATCGTTTGTAACTACTCAAAACGGTTTGGTAGCGAGCACCTGCTTTAAGTCATCCAGATTGGGCGCAACCCGGTAGGGCTGCGTGCCGACCAAATCCACTGCTTTCATGGCGCTGGCCACATCTTTGAGGCCGTTGCCGGTGTTGATGACCACAATCCGCTCATCGGCAGAAACCAGGCCTTGCTGGATGGCTTTGAGCAGACCGGCCAAAGCGGTCGCGCCGGCCGGTTCGGCAAAGACGCCGCAGCCGCGGGCCAGGGTGGGAATGGCTGCCAGGATTTCCTCATCGCTCACCGAGAGATAAGCCCCGCCCGTTTCTTTGACGGCGGCCATGGCCTTAAGCCGGTCACGCGGCAGGCCGGCGCTGATGCTGTCGGCGACGGTTTGGGCATTGATAGCCGGTTTGGTCAGCACGTCCTCGTTGTTTTGCCAGGCTTGATACAAATAGGCGCTGCCTTCGGCCTGCACCCCCATCAGCTTGGGTAAACGGTTAATCCAGCCCAGGGCCAGCAAATCTTTTAGCCCTTTATGCACCCCGCCGATGATGCAGCCATCGCCCACGCTGACAAAGATGCGGTCGGGGGCCTGCCAGCGCAACTGCTCGCAAATTTCAAAGCTGACCGTCTTTTTGCCCTCGCTCATGTAGGGGTTGTAGCCGGTATTGCGGTTGTACCAACCGTACTCTTTGGCCGCTTTGAGGCACAGTTCAAAGGCGTCGTCATAGGTGCCTTTGACCAGCATCACCGTGGAGCCAAAGGTGAGCAGTTGAGCAATTTTGGCCGGCGGGGCTTTTTCTGGCACAAAGATGAGGTTGGGCTGTTTGACGCTGGCGCACAGGCCGCTTAAAGCGGCGGCGGCGTTGCCGGTGCTGGCCGTGGTGATAATCTTGGCCCCTTTTTCCTGGGCTTTGACTACCGCAATGGCGCTGGCCCGATCTTTGAAGGAGGCCGTCGGCAGGCGGCCGTCATCTTTAACCCACAGGTGTTTTAAGCCCAACTCGGCCGCCAGCCGCTCGGTGCGGTAGAGGGGCGTCCAGCCGATGGTGAGAGGGGGCACGGCTGCCTTCGGCTCGATGGGCAGCAGCGGCGTATAGCGCCAGATGGTGTAATCGGTGGAGTGCAGCAGGTCGCCCTGGCTAATGCGCCGCCCAATCAGTTCATAATCATACTGCACGTCAAGGATGCCCTCGTCGCCGTGATCGGGGCAAATGTAGTCAACCTCATCCGGGCGGTAGGTTTTGCCGCAGATGAGACATTTGAGGTGGAGAATATGGTCCATAGATTTACGATTTTGGATTTCGCTTTGCGCGCCATTGGCGGATTTACAATTTGGATTTACGAGTCAAGGTCATCAATTCCCCTTAAATCGTCAATCGTCAATCGTAAATCGTAAATTATCGGGTGATGTGCGTCCCGGTTTCTCCGGCCAGCGCCCGCTCTAGGTTTTCCGGGTTGGTGATGATGGCTTTGTGGCCGCCCTGCTCTAAAAAGTTGACCACCGCCTGGATTTTAGGGGCCATGCTGCCTTTGGCAAAGTGACCGCCTTCGCCCAGATATTTTTTGGCCTCGGCCAGAGTCAGGTGATCAAGCCACTGCTGGTTGGGTTTGCCGTAGTTGAGGGCGACTTTTTCGACGGCGGTGCTGATGATAAAGACATCGGCCCCGACGCGGCTGGCCAGCAGCGACGAAGCAAAGTCTTTGTCAATCACGGCGGCAATGCCGTGCAAATCACCCTCCTCATTGGCTACTACCGGGATACCGCCGCCGCCCACGGCAATCACGATGACTCCGGCGGCAATAAGCTGCTTGATGACCGCCTCTTCGACGATGCGCATGGGCAGGGGCGAAGGCACCACCCGGCGCCAGCCCCGGCCGGCATCTTCAACCACATCCCAGCCTTCGGCCCGGCGGCGCTCGGCCTGGGCCGCGTCCATAAAGGAGCCGATGGGTTTGGTGGGGTTTTTAAAGGCCGGATCATGGCGGTCAACCTCAACCTGGGTGACGACGGTGGCCACCTCTTTGTTGATGCCCATCTTGCGGAAGAAGTTGTGTAGGTTTTGCTGCAAGGCGTAGCCAATCGCACCCTGGCTGTCGGCCCCGCACACATCCAGGGGGACTTCGTGCAGTTCGTGGGCCGCCAGTTCGGAGCGGCGCAAGATAAAGCCGACCTGCGGGCCGTTGCCGTGCCCAATCACCACATTCCAGCCATCTTTGATCATATTGGCAATATGGCTGCACGTCTCTTTGGCCGCCTGGTATTGGTCTTCAACCGATTTGTGCCGCTCATCTTTGATTAAAGAATTGCCGCCAATGGCAATCACCGCGACTTTGTTAGTCATACTTTTCACTCCTTGTCAGGTAGTAGGTAGTAAGTAGCAGGCAGTAGGTAGTAGGAAGTAAGGAGTAAGGGCTGATTATCCCCCCTACTCCTTACTTCCTATTTCTTAACTCATGGTTAAGGCCATGACGGCTTTTTGAACATGCAGACGGTTCTCGGCTTCATCATAGACCACAGACTGCGGCCCATCAATGACGCCGTCGGTCACTTCGATGTTGCGGTCGGCGGGGAGGCAGTGCATGTAAATGGCGTCGGGTTTGGCCAGGGCCATGCGGCGCTCGTCGGTAATCCAACTGGTGTACTTTTTGCCGATCTCAACGCTCTCGTTTTTGTCCTCGGTGGTCATCCAGCAGCCCCAGCTTTTGGGATAAACCACATCGGCATCTTTGAAGCCGGCGTCCATGTCATCCATAATCTCAAAGCTGCCGCCGTGTTTGCGGGCGTTGTCTTTGGCTTGCTGCACGATGTCGGGCATCAATTTGAACTCCGGCGGATGAACCAGGCGTACATTCATGCCGTAGCGGGCCATCAGCAGGATCAGGCTTTGGGGCACGCTGAGCGGCTTTTGGTAGCTGGCGGCGTAGGCGTAGCTCACGGCGATGGTCTTGCCGCGCGGGTCGCCTTTTTTCTCGATG
>CAZDMM010000513.1:0-5836 GCA_964505845.1 uncultured Caldilineaceae bacterium | reverse complement strand
ATCGCTCACCGCACACAAACCACGCAAGTGGTTCGACGAGCGGTGAGCAGTAGTCACTGGGTTCGCTGACAGGTTGCTCATAGTTGGTGGTTAATTATTTTTGCCTCCCAATGGAAATCAACTTTTTTCTATTCCAAATCCAGCACAACATAAACTTGAATTTCGAGCCCGAAAAGAAGATAGATCACTTCTTCGAGTTTGGCCGTATACTGCCTTATTCCTTTACAATCACAGGCAAGAAGGTCGTGTGCTCCAGTTCAGGCAACTGCCCCCCCGTAAGCACCCAATCGTGCCAGAACACCTTCGCTAGGTAATCAAACGCCGCTGTCGATTTCACCTGAATCGCCAATTCTCGGTTGGCCTTTGACGAGTTCTCGGATCCATTGATGCTTCCGACATGGGTCCAGCCCTGGCCAGCCACTTTTATCAGGACCATTTTGTTGTGGATACCGGTACCTGTAGGGTTTCCTCTTCGGCAAAACAAATCCAGGCTTTCGGCAGCAGCAATGCCGGTGACATAGCCGCAGGTAGCCATATTACTCCTCGGATCCGCCAGGTCATCAAAAGCGCTATCGAGCAAGAGATAGACCGAAGCGCCACGACGGGCCGCAGCGATATAGGCCTCCAAACGCAGGTTAGGGTCATTGGTTGGATTGCTGCTGGAGGGTCCCCAATAGGCATTTTCGTATAGCTGCTCGACGATAACGGTATCACCGGCTCCGGCGCGGGCGACCATCCCCAGTAGTCCCCCGTTAGAGCGTAGCGAATTATCTGGCGACTGGACGACTTCAAAGAAAAAATCCCCATTGGCTGAAAAGGGGGTGGTGAAGGTAGCGGTGTAGAAACTACCTCCAGAGGAGTAGTTGGGCACAAAGCCGCCCGACGGTGGACCATAGGTCGGATCGCCGACTGACCAGCGCCGCAAATCGCGGTGGTCGTCTGGGTCAAAGTCGTGGTTGAAAATATCCAGAGCATAAGCGATCAGATCTGAACTGTCGGTAATCAACCACACCCCGCGATTTCCTGACGTCCCGTCCGATTTGTCATCGGCTGGCATCGACGTGTAATTCAGGTTCTCCGAACCGGTGAGCAAATACTTGTTGTCTATGATCATAAACTTGGCGTGCTGAAACGCATACCGATCGTGGATTGGCGGGCTGATGCTGGCATCGTTGATCATAAACCAGCACTGGCCGCCAGCGGTTTCAACAACCTGACAATTGCCCTTATCCTGGTCTTCGATCCCGCCCACTGGTCCACCTTCCAGCAGCAAGGTCACGGTCATGCCAGGATTGATGGCCAGGGTCGCGCTGATCAAATCGGCCAGATGCGCGTTATCGAAGGTGTACCCCTCATACAAGATGCTTTGCTCGGCCTGGCTAATATAGCTAGCGACCACATTGTAAAGGGCGTCGGGAGCGACGACATAAGTGATGTGCGCCGTTTGAGTGACTTGGTGCGTGAAGAAATAACGATCCAAATCCCAGCCAGGATATTGGATTTTCCTGCCGTTAATCGGATCATCGGTAGCCTGGGCCCAGTTAGCCGCGGTATCAGTATCGGGCACGGGGCGACCGGTTAATTGGTCGCGCTTGCGGTAGAGGATTTGTCCTTCCTGGCCAAAAACGCCTTGGGTATAAGCGTTGATCGTGGCTCCCGACCAATCCGTGCCCGTCGTAGTCCCTCCTTGAAAGACGACAGAATCCACCAGAACACTGCCGGCATTGAATAGAGCAAGCTGGTCGCCGGTATTGGCCAAGGTCAGGCTACCAGAGCGGGCTAAATCGGGTACCGTGGGGTCGGTATTTGATTGATACTCAAAGTCTGGTTTGAAACCGAATTCCAGGTAAAAGTCATCGGCTTCACGGACAATCCAGGCGGTCTGACCAGGAGCAAGGGTGCCATTCAAGGTAACCGTGCCCTCGAAATCCGTAGCTGTCCAGTTGGTCAGATCGACAGAGCTGGCAGAGACGTTCATGAGCTGAAACGCCTCATCCGGTTCGCCTGATAAATAGGTATCAGCATAAATGGCATTAATCAAGACCGAAGAGGAAGCCGCCCTGGCCCAGACGATTGGAAGGAGCGTACCAAGCGCTACAACGGTGAGAATGGCGGACAGATTTAGGCATACTTTGGCCAGCCTCTGCCTTTTCTGGTTGATCGGATAGAGCCTAATCCTCATTCTTCTGGGTCTCCGTTCGATCGGGAATATTGGCCAAAATCCAAGTAATGAGCCCGGCCAGAAGGATAAAAAGCAGGCTGACGACCCAATCCCGGCTGAGTAAGTCAAGGGGATTGCCGAATCTTAGCCATATCATTGGCCGAATATCCTTTCCATTGATCCGCTCCTGTTTCCCCGGCCTGCCAGTGACGGCTGATCGTTCCACCCCAACCGTGAAATCTTATCAAACACTAAACAAAAAAGGTATCCTCAAACTCAACGGGACATCGAGATCTGCAATACTAAAATGCGGGCCAAGGCGAACTGTAGCTCAGGCATTGTATTGGTCTACTTGCTGCCTTTGTGGTATTGGCTTGTATTCTGGCAAGCGCCACAAGGTGCGCCCTTGCTCGCTTAACCAGAACACTGGCCCTTCGTTGGGATCATAGATATAGGTGAGGGTGTAGCGGCTCGATAGATGCACATCCCACAAACTCAGACCCTCTTCCTCGATGTGCTCAACCTGAACCGTCACCCCAGCGAACAGGGCCAGGACCAGAACCAAACCCGTCATAACTTTGAGTTTTCGTGATGCTTTATGCACTTTGCAAGCCCTCCGGAGTGGGAGTGGGATAAGGGGTTTGGGTGGGATAGGGCGTATAGGTCGGATACGGGGTAGGCATCGCCGGCCGCCTCTCTCCAGGCCAGTGGCCCAGAAACTCACTATCCCAATAGACCCAGCAAGCCATTCCCTTAGCCTGGTCATCCAAACAGATAAATGAGAATGGACTGGCGTTGACAGCCCAAACATCCCGCTTTTGATCATAATTGATCCGCACTAGCAAAGCCAAACAGACGATGAAGAGGATCGCCGTCATCAAAACCAGCTTTGCTCGCCCCATGCATTTCATCAGCGTCATCCTCCGGATAAAGGGACGGTTGGTCTGGGGGTAGGCGCTGCCGGACTAACCTTTTCCTCGATTTTCTGCTTCAATTCCTCAGCTAAGGGTGCAACCGATATATCTTGAGCAGACCAGGGTGGCACGGCCCGGAAGCCGATGAATGGCTCGGTGTTAGCGTAGAAGATAACTTCGACGCCACTCAAGGATATCTCCTGATCTTTAGCCACGCTTACGGCGGTTCCAATCAGCAGGACTGCCGTTCTCGTGGTTTCCTCCTGGCTGGATGGGACCGCTGGGACTTCAAAAATCAAGACCAGTCCCCGGTTTTCAGGAAATAGCGCCGTTGGCTGCCCGGCGATCATGCGGATGGTGGCCTGCTGGCCGGGTTCGGGAATGGTATCGTCAACCTCAAGGCGGTGATAGATCGTGTTGGCAAAGAGCTCATCCCAAGTTTCAGTCCCTGTTGTCCTATCGGGTGCCTGGGTGGGAATCAGCGCAAGGGTGGGCTGAGGCGCAGGCGTGAAGGTAGGGGCGAGCAAGGCCGAGTCAGTACAGCCAGACAGAATCAAGCTCAGCAATAGAAGGCAAGCTTTAATCATCTTGATGTGTTCCTATGCCATCACCTCACACGCCGCCAATAATCGATAATACGGGTGATCTCAGACTCGGTTAGATAAACCCCCTGGATGCGTTGAAGCTGCGCCGCGTTGGGGGATTTATAAAGCATATCTCCCCTCCCCAAAAATTTCTCCGCTCCGGCGACGTCCAGAAGCTGGACCGAGTCGGTCTTATCCGCGACCCTGAAGGCTATCCTGGCCGGAAAATTCGCCTTGATGGAACCGGCGATCGTGGCGACATTTGAGCGCAGGGTGGCCAGGATCAAATGAACGCCCACAGGACGAGCTTTTTGCACGATACCGGTGAGAGCCTGGTCCAACTCCTTGGGCGCGTTCAGCATGAGATCATAAAGATTATCAATCATAACGACCAGATAGGGCAAGCGACGCTGCCCCATTTCTGCCATTTTCTGATTGTAAGCAATCAACTCGCGCGCCTGAACCTGAGCCAAGGCTTGATAGCGCCGCTCGATCTCTTCCGCTACGTGATGAAGCATCCCTAACACCTGGCTGGTGTCGGTGATGACCGGGCCATAAAGATGAGGCAGGCCATTGAAGTTTCTTAACTCTACCGCCAGCGGGTCAATCAACAGCAGCCGAACCTGGTCTGGCAGATAGGTACACAGCAGGCTGCAGACAATTGCGTTGAAGCACATACTCTTCCCGGAGCCGGTCACGCCGCCGATAAGCAAGTGGGGCAGCGCGGCTAAATCCGGGCCGACGAATTGGCCAAAGGTGTCGATGCCCAAAGCGAATCGAAGTTCGCCCTCTTTGGCACCCAGAACCGCCGCCTCCAGCACCCGGCGCAACCGAACGGCTGAGATGCGGCGATTCTCGACCGTTAGGGTCAGGTAGGGATAGCCGGGTCGCGGGCCGTCCAGTTGCGCCAGCACCCCGGCCAGCGCCACCCCCAAATCCTGCTCCAACTGTTTGACTTTGGCTACCTGGACATCGGGGGGTAACTTCAGGCTAAACTGGGTAAAGCACGGGCTGCGGTGGATATTGCGCATCGTCGCCTTGATCCCAAAGTCGGCCAGGGATTGCTCGATTTTTGGCGTTAGCTCGCGTGCGTCGTTTGCTTCGAGCTCGTCCGTGGAGCTGTCCAGGATTTCATCGAGGGGCGGCCGTTGTTGACGCTGCATCATGCCGGCTCCAGGTTCACCTTTGATAGTTTTCGGGCATCCGGCCCGAGATTAGGATGCTAAAGTCATTCGTCCGGTCCATTCTTTAGTCGAGCTCCGATTTGTCGGACTGGCAACTCGCCCTTAAGCTCTCCACACGGCCAGGGCTAGACAAAGCCATCCGCCCAGAAAAGCCAATCCACCCAGCGGCGTAATGGCCCCCAACCAGCGGATGCCGGTCAAGCTCAACAGATAGAGACTGCCGGAAAACAGGAGGGTCCCGATCACGAAGAGCCAGCCGCTGACCATCATCAGCGGTCCCGGCCACCGCGTCTGGGCCCAGCCCAGGGCTAGCAAGGCCAGGCCATGGTACAGCTGATAACGCACGCCGACCTCAAAAATCGCCAGCATGTCCGGCTCAAGACGGCCTCTGAGACTGTGAGCACCGAAGGCGCCCGCCGCTACCCCGATCAAGGCTGAAATTGCCCCAATTATAAATAAGAGCCGATCCATACCGCACCTCTCCCCGAATACCTACTAGTCACAGACGCCCCTCGAAAGATCCACTTTCTCCTATCTCCTCAGGCTCTTAAATGCCTCAGGCATCTCCTCAGGGTGCCTCGCCAGGACTCAGCCGATCCACTCCTGCCATTGTTCCGGTAGGATTTTGCCCATAGCTTTCAGGTACACGCTGACCTTGCCATAGAAGATCAGCAATGCTTCCTTATAAATCTCTAACTGGATGAAGGGCGTAGGTCTGAAATCGCCGCCCCGATCAATCGTTCGGCTGGTAATATCCTCCTCCGAAAGTCCCTCGATGACTGCCTGCAGCTCCCGATCAAGTTCGGCGAACCAGGTAGCCAGGGCGGTCACACTCTCCTCGAGCCCAGGTTCCATATTCCGATAGGTAAAATCCTGTTTGAAGGTCTTGAATGATTGGATGTAGGCCACCTCGACCTCGCCCATCTCCCGGCAGAGTGCTCCTAAAGTTGGGTTGGTGCCGCCCAAACGATAGCGGAGATCCTCATCCGTGAG
>CAZDMM010000512.1:0-5846 GCA_964505845.1 uncultured Caldilineaceae bacterium | reverse complement strand
CATTGGTTTTGGGCTTATATAGCGCGCCGGCGGGCCAGCCACTTCTCCAACTCGATGACGATAAAGACCAGGCTGCTGATCACCAAAGCCGCCGTCAAATCAACGGCCGTCAGGGGCCTGGTTTGGAAGAACTCCTGCAAGAACGGCGCGTAAATCACCGCCAGTTGCAGGGCAAAAACCAGCACTGCCGCCCCCAGCAAGGGTTTGTTAGAGAGCAGGCCCACCCTAAAGAGGGAGTCCTGCCCGGAGCGAATGGCCAGGGCCTGCCAGATTTGGGCCAGGGCCAGGGTAGTGAAGATCATGGTTTGCATGCTGCGCTGCTCGGTCAGATCATACCAGTAGCCTACGGCCAGGGCAATCACCCCAATCAAGAGGCCGGTGAGCGCCATGTGCCAGCCCAGCCCGCCGGCAAAGATGCTTTCGTTGGGGGCGCGGGGAGGGCGGCGCATGGTGTTGCGCTCGGCCGGTTCAACCCCCAACCCCAGGCCCAGCAGACCATCGGTCAGCAGGTTTAGCCACAGCAGTTGCAGCGGCAGCAGCGGCAGCAGCAGGCCCGCCTCCATCTCTTTGGGCAACAACAGGGCCAGCAGCGGTCCCAGCAGCATCACCGATACTTTGCCGATGTTGCCGGCAATAGAGAACTTGATAAATTTGCGCAGGTTATCATAAATAACCCGGCCCTCTTCCACCGCCGCCACGATGGTGGCAAAGTTATCGTCCCGCAGCACCATATCGGCCGCTTCTTTAGACACGTCGGTGCCGGTAATGCCCATAGCCACCCCGATATCGGCTTTTTTCAAGGCCGGGGCATCGTTGACGCCGTCGCCGGTCATGGCTACAATGTGGCCGCGCTCCTGGAGGGCCTGCACCACCTTGAGCTTATGCTCCGGTGAAACGCGGGCAAAAACCGAAACCTCTTCCACCATCTGGCGCAGTTGCTCAAAGGAGATTTTGGCTAAATCGTAGCCGGTCAACACCCGGCCATTGGCGGCAATGCCCAACTCGGCGGCAATGTGCTGCGCCGTCAGAGGGTGGTCGCCGGTAATCATGATGGGACGAATGCCGGCCGCCTGGCAGGTAGCAACCGCCTCCTTCACCTCTGGCCGGGGCGGGTCAATAATGCCGACCAGTCCCAGAAAAATCAACTCCTGCTCCAAAGAAGCTTGCCGCCCGTTGGTGGGCAGGCTTGGCAGTGGCCGGCAGGCCACGCCCAGCACCCGCATGCCATTCTGGGCCAGGCGCATGTTGGCCGCCTCGATGCGGCTGCGCCAGCCGGCGGTGAGGGGTTCGGTGCGCTCATCCACCCACACCTGGGTAGCGATGTCCAGCAGGCCATCCACCGAGCCTTTGGTAAAGGCCACATAAGCGGGCTGGCGTAAAACCGTCCTTAAGGGCGTCAGGATAGCGGGCATGGCCGAGGCGCTATTTGCAGCAGCCGGAGGCAGTCCATGCACGGTCGTCATCCGTTTGCGGTCAGAGTCAAAGGGCAGTTCCGACAGGCGGGGCAATTGTTGGTCCAATTCCGCTTTCCACAAGCCAAACTTGGCTGCCGCCACCACCAGCGCGCCTTCGGTCGGGTCGCCAATAGCGTGAAAATGCCTTCCCCCACCGTTATCCCCCCCTGTGAGCGGGGAAGGGGTGGGAGGGATCAACAGCGCATCGTTGCACAGCGCGCCCCCGGCCAGCAGCACCGACAGCGGCGCGGGCTGGAGCTGCGCCGGTTCGGCCGGCGTGTCAAAGGCGGGGATGTGATGGTGCATCTCCTCATCCAAATCCAGCTGGTGACCGGCCACATCAATCACCGTCACGGTCATGCGATTTTCGGTTAAGGTACCGGTTTTGTCGGAACAAATCACCGTGACCGAGCCGAGCGTTTCAACCGCCGGAAGTTTGCGAATGAGGGCCTGCCGTTTGAGCATGCGCTGCGCCCCCAAAGCCAGGGTGATGGTGACCACCGCCGGCAAGCCTTCGGGGATGATGGCGACGGCAATGCTGACCATGGTCAAAAAGATGAGGCGCAGTTCTTCGCCCCGCCACCAGCCCTGCACAAAGATAACGGCGGCAATCCCCAGGGCCACCACGGCCAGCAGTTTGCCCACCTGGTCCAGCCGTCGCTGCAAGGGGGTCGGCTCCGAGGCCACCCCCTGGATGAGTCCGGCGATATGCCCCAACTCGGTGCGCATGCCGGTGGCCGTCACCACCGCCCGGCCGCGGCCATAAGTCACCACCGTGCCCATATAGCCCATGTTGCGCCGGTCGCCCAGGGGCAAATCCGGCCCGGCCAGGGCGTCAGCCTGTTTTTCTACCGGCTCAGATTCGCCGGTGAGGGTGGCTTCCTGGATGCGCAGATTGACGCTTTCCAACAAGCGGCAGTCGGCGGGGACCAGGTTGCCGGCTTCCAGCAGGATGACATCGCCGGGGACCAGCTCGCGGGCCGAGATTTCCTTAATTTGACCGGCCCGCGTGACCCGCACGTTGGGCACGGCCAGCTTTTTGAGGGCGGACATGGCTTTTTCGGCCCGGTACTCTTGAATAAAGCCCAGCAGCCCAAACAGCACCACAATGGCTAAAATAGCGATAGTATCTTTAAATTCGCCCAGCGCGCCGGCAATGGCCGCCGCCACAATCAGGATGATGACCATGGTGGCGGTAAACTGCTCCCACAAAATACGCCAGGGGCTTTTGCTGCCCTGCTCAAGCAGTTCGTTAGGGCTGTATTGGGCTAAACGCCGCACGGCTTCGGCCTCGCTAAGGCCCTGAGTCGGCTCTGTCTCAAGCTGTTTGAATAGTTCAGCCGGTTCTAATTTATACCAATTTGTCATTGTTTTCCTCAGAATCAAGTCTTTGAAAGCGGTGATTATTGCTGCAAGATGACTCCCACATACAGACCATAGATGACCAGTAGAATTACCCCTCGCCTGCGGCCCAGCCAGCCCGTGCCGGGCGGCAGGGTCAGGGCGGTGGTGATGACGCCAAAAATCAGGCCAATGGCGACTTCATACCAGATCAGCGCAATCGGTGAAATCAGGGCGGCCAGGGCGACGATAAACAGGCCATTAAAAATGTTGCTGCCCAGGATGTTACCCAACCCCAAATCATCGTGGCCGCGCAGCTTGGCAATCAGGGTGGTCGCCAGTTCGGGCGCGCCGGTGGCTATGGCTACCACCGTCGCACCGATGACGAACTCGTCTATCCCCCAGGCAAGGGCAAGGCCCTTAGCCCCGCTCACAATCAGCCGGCCCGCCAGCACCAGCAGGGCCAACCCAACCAGCACCAGCAGCATGTTTGACCGGTTCTGGCTTTGACCGGCGGTATTTTCGGCCTGGCTTCGGCGCCGGCGCACTTCTTTGATGGTGAACCCCAGCCAGCCCAGGAACACGCCCAGCAAAATCAGGCCATCCACCCGTGACAGTTCCCCATCCACGGCCAGGATACCCAAAAGCACAGGCGCCAGCAAAGCCGCCGAGAAATCACGTTTGATTTGACTAAACGAAGTCTGGATGCCGGAAATCAGCAAAGCCAGAGCCAGAATCAGGCCGACATTCACCACGTTGCTGCCCAGGGCGTCGCCCAGGGCTATTTGAGGCTCGCCGGCCAGGGCGGCGCTGACCGAAACGGCCAATTCCGGGCTGGAGGTGGCAAAGGCCGCCACCGTCACCCCGACCAAACCGGCCGGAATGCGCAGCCAGCGGGCTAAACCAACCGCACCCCGCACAAACAATTCGCCCCCAACTCCCGCGCACAGCACCCCCAAACTTAACCACACATAATCAAGCATTATCTTTTTCTCTTGGCCTTAATTCTTAGCCAATTTTATTCAAAATCATTGGCCGGAGGCCGGACAAAAACAAGCCGGGAGACTCGCCAGACGACAAAACTCACCCCGCCCGCAACCATCAATGACAGCAACAAAATTTCATACTGGTCAACCACCAGCAAGATTGACTCCCAGTTTGCCTTGAGCGCCATCCCGGCATAGCCGAGCAGCCCCACCCACACCGCCGAACCCAGGGTGGTATAGCTTAAAAACTTGGTTAGCGGCATGCGCTGCATGCCGGCCGGTATCGAGATCAAGCTGCGGACGCCCGGCGCCAGCCGCCCAAAGAGGATAATGAGGCTGCCGTAGCGGTCAAAAAAGCGCATGGCTCGCTCTAAATCCTGCTCCGAAACCAAAAACCAGCGGCCATAGCTGCGGAGAAAGGCTCGCAGCGGGCCTTCGCCCACCCACATGCCCACATGGTACAGCGCCAGCGACCCCAACACCGAACCAAGCGTGCCGGCAATCAAAATGCCCGCAAAGGTAAACTCTCCTCGGCTCACCATAAAACCGGCAAACGGCATAATCATTTCAGAAGGGATTGGCGGAAAAACATTTTCGATGAACATGACCAGGGCCAAACCGGCATAGCCCAGAGAAGTGATCAGATACTCCATCCACAGACGGATTTGCTCTAAAATTGCAGACACGTATTCGACCTCGTTTAAAAATTTTTTGGGAAAAGTATAACCGGCCGGCCCGGCTCAGATGCCCAGCTCTGAACGGGCGCGAATGTAATGCAGGATATGCTCGCGGGTGAGCAGTCCGATCACCTGATCGTTCTCAACCACCGGCGCCTGCGCCACATTGGCGCTATCCATTATTTGCAGCGCGCTCATCAATTCCATGTGGGGCTGTACCTGGGTGACACGCTTGAGGGGGATCATCACCTGCTCGGCTGTGACCAAACGCCATTTTTGCTGGGGCACGGCGGTGACATCCTTCAGCGTAACTAAGCCGCGGGCGTGGCCGTTATCGGCCACCACAAAGCAACGCTGCCCGCCGCTCAAGATTTTTTCTTCCACCAATTGATTGAGAGAAAGAATGCTGGGAATCTTCTCCACGTTACGGCTCATCACCTGGCTCACTTTGACGCCGCGCAAACTCTCTTGCAAATTGGTGTGGGCATAACTGGCCGCCGCTGCATTTTGCAAAAACCAGCCGATAAAGATGAGCCACAGCCCGTTGAAAAAGCTGCCGGTGAACATAGTATAGATGCCAAAGGCGATAAAGCCAAAAGCCACCAACTGCCCAGTAAAAGTAGCCGTCTGGGTAGCGCGGTGCATGCTGCCGCTAAAGCGCCAGATGATGGAGCGCAGAATCCGGCCTCCATCCAGGGGAAAACCGGGAATGAGGTTAAACAGGGCCAGCATCAAATTGATGCGGGCCAGCCAATAACTCGGCGCGGCCAGGTAGGGGATGTGCTGGTCAAACAGGTAGAGCACGCCAAACAAGGCCGCCAGGGCCAGGCTGACCAGCGGCCCGGCCACCGCAATGCGAAACTCGGCCCCGGCGCTGCGGCTTTCCTGTTCCAGTTCGGCCACGCCGCCAAAGATGAAAAGGGTAATTTGGCGCACCGGGATGCGATTGCGGAGGGCCACGATAGCGTGTCCCAATTCATGCAGAATCACCGAGCCGAAGAAAAAAATGGCGGTCAGCAAAGCCAGCGTCCAGTGCGCCGAGGCCGACAGGCCGGGATACTCCTCGGGAAAGTATCCCTGGGCCAATGACCAAACCAGTAACCCAAAAACTAACAGTAAACTCCAGTGCAGGCCAAGCGGGATACCCCAGACTCGGCCCAATTTAATCGTTGCTTCCATTGTTCGTTAAATCATTATCCTTTCGGTGATAGGGTCGTTACAAAAAGATGTAGCTCAGATCTGCCAGCAGCATTGAGGCAATGACCAGCGCTGCAATGCCCAGCACCAGCCAGCGTTTGATGGTTTCCCTGGTGCGCATCTGTTGGCGTTTGGTAGAAATATTATTTCTCATCTTTAGAACTCCGCAGAACTCTTTGCTTTTGAGGGAA
>CAZDMM010000511.1:0-5860 GCA_964505845.1 uncultured Caldilineaceae bacterium | reverse complement strand
GCAGGACTTGCCCAAAGAGTATCCCAACTACAACAGTGTCTACTATCACTACCGCGAGTGGTGTTGGGACGAGACGCGGCGACGGGTCGCCACGACCTTGCGGCAACTGGATCGTCAGCAACGAGGTCGCACCAAAGGATCCCCTTGACAGCCAAGTAAATATCTGCTAGAATAGTAGTTGCTATAACGACTACGAAATAAAAAATGGCAGACCTGGTCATAAACTTACAACAGTTGGGCTTTTCCGAGTACGAGGCCCGCGCTTATATCGCCCTCTTACAGCGCCACCCGCTCAATGGTTACGAATTGGCCAAGCTCTCCGGCTTGCCTCGAGCTAATATCTATGGCGTTTTGCAAAAACTGGAGGACCGGGGTGCGGTCATCCGCCTTGACGCTCCCGAAGGGACTCGCTATGCCCCTGTACCGGCCGCAGAACTCATTGAACGGCTCCGGCTTCGTTTTCAGGAGACCCTGGATACCACTCAGCAAGCTTTGAACGAACTGAATAGTCCGGCCGAATATGAGTATGTGGGCAACGTGCGCGGATATCCGGCCTTAGTAGAGCACGCTCGTGGTCTGCTCAACGCGGCCCAAGAATATCTCCTCTTAGCCGTTTGGCCCCAGGAGGCCGCGAATCTGGCCGAGCCGTTAGCCCAGGCAGAACAGCGTGGGTTGGATATAACCACCCTGTGCCTGGCTGCCTGCCCCCAGGAGTGTGGCGGCTGCCGGGGCCAGATTTATCGTTATCAAGTGGCGCCCGAACAACGCCAGCGTTGGTTGGTGGTGGTATCGGATCGTGGCGAAGTTCTGACAGGTGAGGTTGATTCAAGTGGCGAGACTTTGGCCGTCCGCACCCGGCAGCGGCTTCTGGTCGAGCTAGCTGCATGGTACATCCGCCACAGCATCGCTTTGGCAGCCATTACGGGCGACTTGGGGAGTCGCCTGGGCGAGCTGTTAGACGCCAAAACCCGGTCAATCCTGGCCTCTCTTCAGACGAATGACCAGAGGGAAGGTTGGCTAGAACACATGCTCCGGTTGGCAGGTTGTGCAAGTAACGGAGCAACGCCGGAGGCAGATTAGGTTTCGCTGCCTGGAGAAGAGAGTCACTTAATTACCCGTGATAGAAGGAGTATTTTTAAGATGCTGCAATTTGACCGATTAAATTTGCTTGAAAAGAGGCATGAACTGCCGGAACTGGTGACTTACAACGGTAGGGTAGCCTCTCTGATTAGAAATCTGCTGGCCAGTGTGGGGGAAGACCCCGACCGGGAAGGGCTGCAACGAACCCCGGAACGGGTAGCCCGGATGTATGAAGAACTCCTGGCCGGCTATCAAACCGATCCGGTGGCCTTGATAAATGGCGCTATTTTTGAGGCCGATTATGATGACGTGGTTATCGTCCGGGATATTGACTTTTTCAGCCTATGCGAACACCACCTGCTCCCCTTTTACGGCCAGGCGCACATTGCTTATATCCCTGATGGGAAGATTGTAGGTCTCTCAAAATTACCCCGCGTCGTGGAGATGTTTGCCCGGCGTTTACAGGTTCAGGAACAACTCACCCAACAGATTGCCGAGTTTCTGGAAAGCACTCTCCAGCCCAGGGGCGTAGCGGTTGTTATCGAGGCGGCGCATATGTGCGCCCGGATGCGCGGGGTTAAAAACCAGAGCACCCGGATGGTAACCAAAGCTATGCGGGGCGTTTTCAGAACAGATCGCCAGGCTCGCCAGGAGTTGATGGCCGTTTTACAGGGCGGCACTGCCGGCAGCCCAAATGCAGGGTAGAGGTCCGCGGTGGATAAAATCTAATTTTTTTAGCTCTCAAAATGCAAATTACCGGGCATCCTGGTTAAGGAGATAAATTTTTTGCGCCCCGTGGGTCAGAATTACACAGCCTCCCCTGGCCGGGCAGGCTACACAGCCGGGCTGGGTCGGATTGATTTCCACCAGCCGCCGGCGCTGCACCAGCGTTTGCAGCATACCATCCAGCGCGCCAGGCTCAATCTCCAAAGCCCGGCTCAATTCATCCAGGCAGCGGAGGGTGGAGGTTCGCCGAAATTCCGCCAAAATTGCTTGCAACATCAACCCCACCCCAAAAAGCGGCCGCCCTGGTAGACCACTACGGCCAGCAGCCAGGCCAGGCCAAATTGATAGCAAGCCGAAACCCACATCCACTTCCAGCCAAACTCGGCCTTGATGGCCCCCAGGGTGGCTACACACGGGGTGTACGCCAGTACAAACACCAGAAAAGCCAGGGCCGCCAGCGGCGCAAAATTGGCGGTTAGGGCGCTGCTCAAAGCCGTATCTGTTTCAAGAGTTTCAGCCTTAACCAGGTTGACGCCGGGGATCAGGTTGAGTAAGGTTTTGCCGGCCTCCAGGGCGGCTGCGCCAAACCCCACTACAATGTCGCCCAGGTCCTGGCCAAAGGTAATGGCCGCGGGCGCTTCTTCGGCCTCAGCCTGGCCCACGTAAATCTGGGCCATGGTGCTGACCACCACCTCTTTAGCAATGAAACCCGTCACCAGTGCGCCGGCTGTTTCCCACCTGTCAAAGCCAGCCGGGGCAAAGATGGGAGCCAGTCCGGCGCTGACCTGCCCAAACAAACTATCACGCGGCTGTTGTACGCCCCAGGGCAGATTCATCAAAAACCACAGGATGATTGAAACGGTCAAGATAACGGTCCCGGCTTTGTTGACAAACTCTTTGCTTTTTTCCCAGGTGTGAATCAACAGCCCTTTTAAGGTGGGCAGGCGGTAGGGCGGCAGTTCCAAAACAAACATGTTATCCGGACTGTTTTTGAGGATAGTGCGGCTAAAGAGCCAGCCCATCCCGGCGGCCAGCACCACCCCGGTAAGATACAACCCCGTAATCAACAGGCCGGCCCGCTGGGGAAAGAAGGCCAGCCCAAATACCACGTACACCGGCAGACGGGCTGAGCATGACATCAACGGCACCAGCAGGCCGGTGGCCACCCGGTCGCGCTCATTTTCCAGGGTGCGAGTAGCGTAAATGGCCGGCACGGCGCAGCCAAAACCCAAAATCAGAGGGATAAAACTCTTGCCGTGCAACCCGGTAAAACTCATCACTTTGTCCATTAAAAAGGCCACCCGCGCCATGTAGCCAGAGTCTTCCAGCAAGGTCAGGAAAAAGTACAGCACAAACAGGCCGGGTAAAAAGACCAACACGCTGCCCACCCCGGCAATGGCCCCGTCCAGCACCAGGGAATGAAGCCAGGCGGGCGCGGATACAAGATGAAGGCTCACCGCTACCCAACGGCTGACCGGCCCGCTGATAACCCCATCTACCCAATCCAAAAATGGGGCCGATACATCTACCACCAGCCTGAACATAACATACATCACGGCCATAAAGATCGGCAGCCCCAACACCCGGTTGGTCACAATGCGGTCAACCCGGTCGGTCATGGTATAGCGGGTAGCTTGCGATTTATCTATCACCTGCCGGGCCAGGCCATGAATAAAGCCATAGCGAGCATCGGCCACGGCAATATCCACACTGTCGCCGTAAATGGCCTGGATGCGGGCGCTGCTCTGTTGGGCCTGTTCTATCAACGCCGGCCCGCCGGGCAGCCGTTCAACCCGCTGCAGCAGGTCGCTTTCATGCTCCAGCAGCTTCAGCGCCAGCCAGCGCGGTTGAAACTGCTCTGCCAGGGCGGTTTGAGCCTGGATAAAGTCTAGCAAATGTTCAATCTCGGTTTCTATTTCTTTTCCATAATTGATTTTAAATTCGGTTCTTGGGGTAGATAGCAGGTTTGCAGTCATCATCATTACTCCAGTAAGAGGTGGCCGGCGCTTGCTTAGGCAATAGTTTATCCATCGTTATGAACCTTGCCGGAGAAAAAAGCGCCGGTCGCCTATATTTTCTCCGGCTCAGGCGACCAATCTTAACTGAGGCCGGCTCAGGCCGGCCCGTTTGGTCACAGTCTCCAGCAGGCGTTCGATACCCTGGCCTTTGTTGCCAATCGTTTCGACGATGGGGATGTGGCCTAACAGCGCCGACAGTTTGGCCTGGTCAATATAAATTCCACGCGCGCGGGCAATATCTACCACATTGAGGGCCATAATGAGCGGCGCACCCAGTTCCAGCAGTTGTACGGTCAGGTAAAGATTGCGTTCCAGGTTGCTGGCATCCACCACGTTGACTACCACATCGGGCCGCTCATATAGAATGTAATCACGGGTAATCACCTCTTCGGGCGAGTAGGCGCTGAGACTGTAAGCGCCGGGCAAGTCAACCACCGCAAAGGTTAGCCCCTGGTAGCGAAAAGCGCCCTCTTTTTTTTCTACGGTTTTGCCGGGCCAGTTGCCCACGTGCTGGTGCGCCCCGGTTAAGGCATTGAACAGACTCGTTTTGCCGGCGTTGGGATTCCCGGCCAGGGCCATGCTGACATCAGCTTTCATCGTTATCCTCGCTCTTAACGCTGCAGTTCCACTTCGATATTGGCCGCATCATATCTGCGCAGCGACAGGTGATACCCTTTGACGGTAAACTCTACCGGGTCGCCCAGGGGCGCCACCCGATTCACCAGAATTGTTTCGCCGCGCACCAGGCCCATTTCTAGCAGGCGGCGGCGGGCAGCAGCCCGACCTCCCACCCGCACAATGGTGGCGGTTTGGCCGGGGTTCAACTGGTTCAATGAGACAACTTGCTGGCCCTTTAAATAACAATCAACTTGGTTCATATCAGGCAAGGCTCCATAAATAAGGTTTAGCGTCGGGTAAAAGTTTTACAACCTTGTGCAAAATAATGCCACACAATAAAAGCCTGAGGCAGTGACAAATGTCACCGGTAACGTCGCCAAACATCACCTGGGGTTTTAACCCCGGTTAAACATAAAAATGAGCCTTATTAGATTTAACTTATCAACCCTCCCGGAAGCTGACCCTAAATCTTGAAACGCAGGGTAATTCAAGGAGGCGCTTGAGAAAATGGCTTCCGGGAAAGTGAGTTATGATGAAAAAAGGGAAAGGCAATTAAAATTCAAGCCGGGGATCATTGGCCGTGAGAATGGCCTGCCGGAGAGGGGGCGACCACAGGCGGGTGATGGCTTGGGCCAGGGTGTTGATGAGGGCCGGCACGTCAGTGGGCGCGCCTGGGTGCAGCCCTTCGCTAACAATCAGGACGCGAGCGGTGTGCAGCTCAACCGTGGAACGACGGCTCTGGCGAAAAGTCCAGCGCCGGGCATGTACATGGTTGGCAGCGTCGGCAAAAATGACTTCATTTGGCTCCGGGGTTTCAATTTCGCCGCTAAAGGCCAGGTACTGCTCATCCCCCCGGGCGTGGCGCACTTCCAGGTAGCCGCTGACTCCGGCCAAATCAAAAACGGCCACCGGCAGGGCAAAGGCCAGCGAGACCGCATTGCACAGGTCAACCAGGGGATGCAGCCGGGGCAAGTCGCCCTCTTTGCGAAAGCGGCGCAGGAGCGATTCGCCGGCAGAGCGGTACTGGGTGGGCTTGAAACCCATCTGAGCATAGGTGCGCCGCCAGGCCGAAATTTCGGGCAAATCCGACTCCTGCTGGCCTTGCGCCAGGCGCTGCCGGGCGCGTTCAAACCAGGGCGGCAGCAGCGGTTCAACCTCAACCTGCGGGTGAATTCCTTCGATCACCAACACACCCGGAACAAGCTGGGGAAACTGCTGCCAGATTTGGGGAGAGTGACAAAAATACATAGGATTAAGGCATCGTCATTGCGGCGGCGCTGGCTTGGCAATCACAATGGCGCGATGGGTGTTGTTGGTGTAGGGCCAGCAGGTCACCAAAGTGAGCCGCTCTTCGTTAAAGGGGCCAATCCATTTGGCGTTTTCCCGGCGGACGGCTTCCGGTTCGCCTTTATCTTTGA
>CAZDMM010000510.1:2801-5862 GCA_964505845.1 uncultured Caldilineaceae bacterium | reverse complement strand
TGCTGACCGTTTGCTTTTGGCCCAGCCGGTGGATGCGCCCGATGCGCTGCTCCACCCGCATGGGGTTCCAGGGCAAATCAAAATTGATCATTTGATGGCAAAATTGGAGGTTGTGCCCTTCGCCGCCGGATTGGGTGCTAATCATCACCCGGGCCGAGCGGCGAAAGCTGCGCACCGCTTCCAGCCGCTCATAGGCCGGCATGCCGCCGTGAAAAACTACCACGTCCTCATCAGACTGCTCCAGCGCCGCTTGTAAAGCCTTCAGGGTGGACAGGTAATCGGTGAAGATGAGGAATTTGCCGGGGTGCTGGTCAAGAATAGCCTGCACCACTTTGACTTTGCGGCCCACCTCGATGCTGCGGGCCAGGGCCAGGAAATCGGCCAGGCGGGGGTCGGGCTGGCTGCCAACCAGCTTTTCCAGGGTTTGAGCCACCGCCTGAGGGCTGGAGCAGAGCGCCTTTTGCAGGGTCATCAAGGTCATACGTAGCGGGCCGGTGGCGGCGTGGGAGCCACCGCTGCTCACTTCCTGGCTAGTGGCGGCGTGGGAGCCGCCCCTGCTTCCATTCTCAGCCTCTTGCTGCAACTGCTCCCGGATATAGGCGGTCACGTCGTCGTACAAGGCTCGCTCCGGCGGGGTCAGGTCAAGATGATAGACGGCGGCCTGGCGGGGCGGAAAAAGCACGCCCACGCTGCTGCGCCGGTGGCGAATCATCATCTCTTGCAGCAGGCCGCGCAGGGCTGCCGGGTTGCGGGGGGTGGTGCGGCGCTCGCTTTTGGGCTGTTTGGGGCGAGGCCGGCGCGGCTGGGGGTTGAGCTTAAGCCGGCAGACAAAATCGTGGCGCGGTTGGCGCTGCCGCCAGGCTTGCCACTCCACGGCCTCAAAATCAATCACCTCGTAATCCTGGGCGATGAGTTGGCGTACTTCGGCGGCGGCCTGCTGTCCCTGGCGATCCAGGTGAGCCAGGGCGTCGAGGTCGGCCAGGTTTTCGGTGCGGCTGATGATCCATTTGGTATTGCCTTTGCGCTGCCGGTATTTTTGGCGGGCTTCTTTGGTGCGGCGCAGGTAGGTGGGCAGGGAGGGGCTGCTGTAGATGGTGCGCAGACCAGGGCGCGGCACAGGGGTTGGCTCAACTTGTGACTTAGGCTTGGGCGGCGTCGGGGCGGCGGCGATGAAATTCTGGCGGAAAGCCCGCCGCGTCCCCAGGTGGCCGGGGCGAAGAATGGTGACCAGGTTGTAGAGTTCGATCAAATCGTTGTGAACCGGGGTGGCGGTCAACATGAGGACGTACCGTTTGCGAATCTGGTTGACAAAGCGGTAGGCGTCGGTTTGGTGATTTTTGAGCTTGTGGGCTTCATCCACCAGCAATAAATCGTACTCGCGGGCCAGCAGACGTTCGGCCCAACGCTCGGATTTGGCCCGGTCGAGGGAGATGATCCAGCGGCAGGGGGAGGATTGGGGGTTGGGGATTGGGGATTGGAGATTAGAGATTGGTAATTGGGGAGTGGGGAGCTGGTCGAGTTCTTCGAGGACGGTGAAATCTTCGTGGAATTTGGTTTGCATTTCTTCGTGCCACTGCCAGGTGAGGGAAGCGGGGACGATGATGAGCACACTGTGGGCCAGCCCGCGCTCGATTAGCTCTTTCATCACGATTCCGGCTTCGATGGTTTTGCCCAGGCCGACTTCATCGGCCAGCAGGGCCCGGCCGCGCATGTCCCGCAGGGCGCGCAGGGCCGCTTCAAGCTGGTATTCGTAATGATCCACGCTGATGTCGTCCAGGCAGATGAGCCGGTCAAAGCCGGCGGTCACGCCCAGCCGCTCGGCCTGGAGGCGCAGTTCATAAAAGTGGGGCGCATCCGGCGGGCTGCCGTTGAACCACGATGCCGGCGGCGGCTCTACCTCGATCAGGCGGGGGAGCGGTTGAAGATTCAGGCCGGCCAGCAGGTCAGCAGGCAGTTCACCGCCGGTGGTATAACCACACTGCGCGCAAGCGGCTGTTTTCGGCGGCAGCGGCCAGCCGCAGATGGGGCAGGGGGTTGAACCTCCTGGGGACGCTTGTGGGGCCGGCGGCGGGGGTGAGGAGAGTTCAAGCCATTCGATTTGTTCCATACGGGTAGTGTTTCGGCTTCCCTGAAAAAACTAGAAATCTAAATACAAAGGCGCCAAGACGCTCGATAAATATAAAGGAGGTCGCACTTTTCTTCAAGTTTAGGATTTTGTACCAAATTCCGCCCATAGTATAATTTACCTTGTAGTACAAGTTTAAGTGGGCAAGGTAATTATTTTGTTTATTCGCCAGTGAGCTAAAATATGGAAGCGGTTATTCCCCTTCGTAAAAAACTAATTAAAGCAATCAATGAACTCCCGGCCGAAGCTCTGCCTGAACTGGTTAATTTTATTGATTATCTTCACTTCAAAGTTCATCTTCCTGTAGCGGTAGAGGCAACGCAAACACAAGCAAGTTCCGGTTCGGCATTTTTGGCGGCTATTGCCGGCCTGGGCGCTGCGGACGAAGATGACATTTCAGAACGAGATGAGGAAATTTTAGCCACCGAAATTGATCCCATTCGCGGTTGGAGTCTCAAGCCAGACAATCCCCAATGACTGCTATTCTGGATACCAGCTTTTTGCTGGCGTTAACCAATACCAAAGACCGCAATCACAGCCGCGTTCTCAACACCGCCCGCGCTCTCAGCGATTCTCTCATGCTTCCCATTTCCGTCCTCCCGGAAGTTTGCTATCTTATCGCTTCCCGTTTGGGACATGTGGCCATGCGTCGTTTTTTGCAAGAACTTGTAGCCAGTGACACCATCCTTGAGCCTATCACCCTTTATGATCTTGAGCGTATCAGCGAAATTCTGGGTCAATATGCCGACAGCCAGCTAGATTTTGTAGACGCCACGATTATTGCTATTGCCGAAAGACAGAACATTTCCCGTATTTTGACTCTGGACCGACGCGATTTTACGATCATCCGCCCTCGGCATTGTCCTTATTTTGAAATACTGCCTTAGCTTCTCCAATCGCCGGCTAGCCGGCGATTACCCCCACCCCTCCTGCTAT
>CAZDMM010000510.1:0-2791 GCA_964505845.1 uncultured Caldilineaceae bacterium | reverse complement strand
CGCTTCCTCGGCGTTTTTGAGGCCAATCACATAATAGGTGGGGACGACCTCAACCCAGGTATTGCCCGGTTTCATATTATAAGGCTGGCCGTTTTCCAGGGTAAAGTAGGGCGTGCGCGTCCCATCCGTTTGCCAGAAGCCTTTGTTGAGCTTGCCATCGCGGAAAAACCAGGCCGTGCCCTTGCCGTTGACGATGATGCGCACCGAGGTGGCGCCGTTGGAGTCTTCCACAATGTCGGTGTCCTGGTGCTCGGCAAAGTAAATGATGACATTGCTGGCGGAAATCTGCTTGCCATCAATGGCATCCATGAGCGGGGAGCCGATAATCCAGCGCAGATATTTGCCGCTGGCGGCGTCGTAATGCCACTCGGTAAAACAAGTGCTGCGCGGGTAATAAATCCAGATATTTTCGCCCGGCTCGCCGGTGTCAATGGTGTCGCTGAACAAAAAACCTTGCAGTGGCACGGCGGCTTCCAGCCCCTTCTTGAGCATGTAGGCGCGGGCCACCTGCGGCTTAAAAATGGCGCGGGTCTGCCAGCCCTCATTGGGCAAGTGCTCGTAGGGGTCAGGATTGTAAAATTGATCCAGGTTGGTAATGGGCGCTTGCGAAATTTCCCAGCGCACCGGGTCGGAGCCGCCGGAGTGAGCCAGCGCCGCCCCATACTGCGGCGCGAGTTGGAGGTTAATCAGCCGGGCCGAACGGATTGGCCCCACCACTTCGGGCGTCTGTGACAGAAAAATGGCGGAAAAACGGGTAATCCACCACTCGGTAATCTCTTCATAAACCATATCGGCTTCGTTGAGGCCACGTTGAGGCCGCGCGCCCACATCATTGCCAATCCGCACCATCAGCGGGCGGCGCTTCAGCACCGAGGGATCGGCCACCGGCAGGCCGGTCAGCGGGTTGATGTTGTCGGGGTGGGTGATGAGCGGCAGGGGCGGGGCGCTGGGGGTGGGCGTCGGTGGGGGAGGCGGGGGGGTGGTAGTTGGTGTATTGGTAATGGGTGTATTAGTAATTAGGGTATTGGTAATGGGTGTATTGGTAATGAGGGTCGTGGTAATTGCATTTTGGGGAGTGGCTGTGGCTTTGGCCCCGATGGGGGTAGCGGTAGGAGTGGGTGCAGGGATGATCAACTCTTGACCCAACTGCAAAAAGTCATCCTCACTGATGCCGTTGGCAGCGGCGATTTCGGCGGTGGTGGTATCAAATTGGACCGCAATCCCCAACAGGGTATCGCCGTCTTTGACGGTATAGGTATTTGGCTCCGGCGTGGGTGGAGTGGTGCTGGTGGCCGGGGGGGTGGGGGTTTTGACCACCTGGGTGGGAGTCGAGGTCGGCGGGGCCGGGGTGGCGCTGGGTTTGGGGGTCGGCAGGGAGACGGTGGGAGCAGGGGTATTGGTCGACGGCAGCGAGGTGGGATTCTGGGCTACAGAGGTGGGAGACAGTTCAGCGTTGTTGCAGGCGGCTAAAACTGGCAGCAAACAAAGTAAAGCCAGGGCAGGCAGCAAGAGTAATCGGCGAGGCATCATCTTCTCCATTCTGTGTTGTGCTATAGGCAACCAAGCGTCGCGCTTCAACGGTTCCCAAAATTTTTGATGAAGGCGGGGGCGCAAATTATAACAGCAAAGCCGTCACCTCACCAATTAATTGCCTTTTGGGGAGACTTTGACTTTTGCCCCTGTTGGGGTTATGATTTGGCCCTGTTTTAGGTAGTCAGGTGGGGAGACGCCGCCAAAGTCTCCCTTTTGTTTGGAAAAGAAGGAATTTTAGGAGCAACTTTGTCTACATCTCAAGTCTACATCCCGGTAGCCGAGCCGCTGCTGGGTGATAAAGAACTGGCCTATGTGACCGACTGCGTCAAAAGCGGTTGGGTTTCGTCGCTGGGCAAATATGTGCGAGATTTTGAGAGCCGCTTTGCCGTTTATTGCGGCGTCAAGTATGGCGTGGCCACCTTCAACGGCACGGTGGCTCTGCACCTGCTGGCGGCCACGCTTAACCTTGGCCCCGGCGATGAAGTCATCATGCCCAGCCTCACCTTTGTGGCCACCGCCAACGCCATCCGCTACACCGGGGCCGCGCCGGTTTTTGTGGATTGTGAGCGCGAAACCTGGAATCTTGATCCTAACGCTGTGGAGGCGGCCATCACGCCGCGCACCAAAGCTATCATCGCTGTGCACCTGTACGGCCACCCGGCCGATATGGCCCCGCTGCAAGAGATTGCGGCGCGGCGCGGCCTGTGGCTGCTCGAAGACGCCGCCGAGGCGCATGGGGCGCTGTACCGGGGGCGTCCGGTGGGCAGCCTGGGCGATGCCGCTATTTTTAGCTTTTACGGCAACAAAATTATCACCACCGGCGAGGGCGGCATCATCGTCACCAATAATCAAGCCTGGGCCGAGCGAGCTTTTTTTCTGGAAAACCAGGGTCGCTATGCCGATAACCCCTACTACCATCCCGAAGTGGCCTTTAATTATCGCATGACCAACATTCAGGCGGCGATTGGCCTGGCCCAATTAGAGCGGATTGACGAGATGCTGGCGATTCGCCAGCGCAACGCCGCTCACTACAACCGCTGCCTGGCCGAGCTTCCCGGCCTGACTCTGCCGCCCTGCCAACCCTGGGCCACCAATGTCTATTGGATGTATTCCGTAGTGGTCGAAGATGAGTTTGGCCTGAGCCGGGATGACCTGCGCGCCAGGCTGCGTGAAGCCGGTATTGACACCCGCCCCTTCTTTTATCCCATCCACACCTTGCCCATGTACCACACCGGCCAATCCCTCCCGGTGGCCGAAG
>CAZDMM010000509.1:5644-5863 GCA_964505845.1 uncultured Caldilineaceae bacterium | reverse complement strand
ATGTTGAGCGCCGTTTGGGGGATGGTCGCCACGGCCCAAATCAGCAGCACTACCGCTGCCAGGTACGGCGGCGGGACGAGAAAGGCGGCCATTCCGGTGAGGGCGTAGGAGGACACATACAGCAGGCGGGACAGGCTGAACCAGGGCACCACGTTGCGGCGCGTTTGCAAAAAGCGGCCAATCAGCAGGGCAAAGATAAGGCCGGTGAGGGCGGGCATG
>CAZDMM010000509.1:0-5634 GCA_964505845.1 uncultured Caldilineaceae bacterium | reverse complement strand
CCCACCTGAAAACTGCTGGCGCCCAGCCGGGCCAGAAAGACCGGCAAAAACGGCGTGGCCGCGCTGGCCAGGCCGATAGCCACGGCGTCAACCTGAACATTGAGGAAGTTCTGCCTTTGGGTTGGGGTGGCGTTGGCCGGAGCGATGGACCAGCGCACATGCGGAAGGTGCATATACTTTACCTTGTGGCAATTTGTTTTAGCTTCCCGGAAACTCGGAGCTTCGGGGAAGCTAAAAAACTAAAAATCTGGGAAATAAAAAAGGCGCTGTGACAAAACGTCACAAGCGTCCTTCTCTTACGCCGGCGAGGTTAGCTGTCGGGCTTGGGCCTGAGAAGAAGCCCTACGGCGCTTGGGCCGATTCGCCCCCGGACGTGGGTCCCCCGCTGCTCCCGTAGCATTAGGCGGTTGGTTAAGATTGACTCCGCTACATCTTACTCGTGATGGGTAAAGTCGTCAATAATGGAAGAATGGAAGACTGGAGGGTTGGAAGGTTGGAGGGAAGCGGCAGTATGACCATTCCCCAATCTTCCAATCTTCCAACCTTCCCTTTTCCATCACTTCACATGCGGCATGACTTCGTGCGCCAGCAATTCCAGCGAGTCCAAATCATCCAGGTCATTATGTTGCAGCATGAAGCGCTGCACCCCGGCTGCTACAAACTCATTTATCTGGTCAACCACCTGCTGCGGGCTGCCGCCAAACAGCCCGGCCGCCTGCCATTCTGCCAGATTAGCGGGCAGATGCCCAAACATGGCCCGGCTGGCTTCAATGCGATTTTGAATGGTGGCGGCGTCGCGGCCAATCACAAAGGGCAGCATCAGCGAGCGCTGCAAGGTGGCCGGGTCGCGCCCGATGGCCCGGCACTGCTCATCCAGGTATTGTGATTTCTGGCGGAACTGCTCCACGTTGACGTAGGCGCAGTTCCACTCGCTGGCGTGTTGGGCCACCAGTTGCAGCACGCGCTCCCCCTTGCCGCCAATCACGATGACCGGCGCGCTTTGGCTGGGTAGGGGATAGGACTCGGCCGCTTCCAGGCGGTAATGCTGCCCATGAAAGGTGACCGGCTGGCCCTGCCACAAAGCCTTGACAACCTGCGTACCCTCATCGAGCATCTGCAGCCGGGTTTTGAGCGGCGGGAAATTGATGCCATACATGCGATGCTCGCCTTCGTGCCAGCCTGCCCCCACGCCCAAATCCAGCCGCCCGCCGGAAAGGACATCCACCGCAGCGGCGGCCTTGGAAAGCAAAGCCGGGTGGCGGAAGGTCATCGAGCAGACCATCGGCCCAAAGCGGATGCGGGTGGTGCGCAGGGCCAGGGCCGTGAGCGAAGGCCACAGGGCCAGGGTTTCGCGCTGGGCGTGTCCGCCCAACCCGGTCAAGTGGTCGGAGCGAAAGAGCGACTCAAAGCCCAAATCTTCCGCCGCCTGCGCCAGCCGGAAAAGCCGGGTCCAGGTCAGGTCCTCCTGACCTTCTATCATGATGCCAATTTTTGCCATCGTTGCCTCCTTAAATAACCCTCACCCCCAACCCCTCTCCCAATGGGAGAGGGGAGTCGCGCCAGCGACGGGGTGAGGGTTTTTCGTCGCTGGCGGTGCGCCTCCAGTTCGTGAAACTGCTTTAAATGAGTTGCTTCTCCTTCAAAATCGCCTCCAGCCGGTCGGTATCGCCCTCGGCCAGCTTGGCAATCTCATTGATGGTGGAGTAGCCGTGCTCTTTCATCAGGCGGGAGAGCGTTTCAAACAGGGAGTCGGCGTGCCGGGTGTTGCGTTCCGCGTCAATTTCCAAATCTTTGATACAGTTTGACTCAAAGGAGATAACCGCGTTGGAGAGCAGCTCCATCTGGTTCAAAATGCTGTAGATGATCAGGCTGGACCAAATGTTGAGGTCAAGCTCGCCGTGGTCCAGGGCGCTTTCGCAGGCGGCGTGATTGCCGGCGGCAAACAGGCACAGTTGGATCACAAACTCCGGGATGACCGGGTTGACTTTGCCCGGCATCATCGAAGAGCCGGCCTGCACGGTGGGCAGCCGGATCTCGGCAAAGCCGGCCTCCGGCCCAGAAGCCAGCAGCCGCAAATCTTTGGCAATTTTGATCAGGCCGCGGGCCATAATATTCAAGGCGCTCGACACCGCCACCAAATCATCCACGTTCTGGGCGGCGTCAAAAAGGTTGACAAAGCGGTTGTACTTGGTATCTTCCGTCACCTGGCACAGCACCGCGATGACCCGCTCAAAGTAGCCTTCCGGCACGTCGTTTTTGCGCCCCACGATGGTGCCGCCCAGGTTGACCGTGTGCAGGCGGTCTACCAACTCGGTGATGCGCCCGGCGGAACGCTCCACAAAGCCGGCATAGCCGCTGAACAGGTCTTCAAAGGTAATCTCCACCGCATCTTGCAGACAGGTGCGGGCCAGCCGTTTTTGGTTGTACCACTGCTTGCCCTTAACCCGGAGGGTGTTGATCAAGCGGCGGAAATTCGGCTCCACCCGGCTCCAGCGGCGGATGATGGCGATGTGATAAGCGGTCAGGTTGACGTCGCTGGTGGATTGGTGCAGGTTAACGTGGTCGTTGGGGTGGATGTGGCGATATTCGCCCCGGCGGCCGCCCAGCATCTCCTCGGCGTAATTGGCGATGACCTCGTTGACATTCATGTTGAGCGAGGTGCCGCCGCCGCCGTGCAGGGCGTGAATGGGGAAGTGCTGGAACTGCCGCTCGCTCAAAATCCAATCGGCGGCCGCGACAATCGCCTTGACCCGCTGCTCATCCAAAAAACCGCCCAGGCCGTTAGTGATGGCCACCGCCTTTTTGGTCAGGGCAAAACCTTCAATCAACTCCGAGAAATCGCCGGAGGTGCGGTTGCCCTGCACCGGAAAGTTCAACAGCGCGCGCTGGGTGTGGATGCCGTACAGGGCCTCGGCGGGCACTTCCAGCTCGCCTAGCAGGTCGTGCTCCCGGCGCATTTCTTGATTTTGGTGGTTGTGAGATGTGTGCTGCATTGTAAATCCTCATTAACAATAATTAGAGATTGGAGATTAGAGATTGGTAATTATTAATCTCCAATCTCTAATCTCCAAATTAAGACTCCATCGTCCCGCTGGAAATCTCCAGTGGCTTCAACGCTTGCCAATCAATTTTAACCCCCAGGCCGGGCGCGTCGGGCAGGGTGACAACGCCGGGAGCATCGGGCGTAATCGGTGCGGGCAAGATGAAGTCGCGGCGCTCCGGCGTCCAGGTGGGCGGGTCAAAGGGGAACTCGATGAAGGGGGCCTGCGAGACCGCCGCCGAGAGATGCAAATTCGCCAGCAGCACCAATCCATCGCCCCAGGTGTGAGGCGAATAAATAGCCCCGGCGGCCTGCACTTCCGCCGCCAGTTGGCGCGCCCGCAAAACCCCGGTGCTCCACACCACGTCGGCCTGGTACACATCCAGCGAGCCGTGTCGCAGATATTCGCGCAGCTCGTTAAATTCCCGGTTGCCTTCCCCCCCGGCGATGCGGACTCGCGCCCGCCGGCGCAGTTCGGCCAGCCCGCGATAGTCGTGGCGGGGCAGCGGCTCTTCTAGCCAGAAGACATCGAGTTCGGCCAGGGCCTCGGCCATCCACAGCGCGGTTTTGAAGTCCCAGGGTGGGCTGGCGTCCCAGGGCATGTGCCAGCCCTGATTGGCGTCCACCAGAATCGCCATCTCCGGGCCCACCGCCTGACGGACGGCGCGGACAATGGCTAAATCCTCACGCGGGTCGGCGGCGTGAAAGCGCAATTTGAGGGCCGGAAAGCCCAGGTCGCGCAGTTTTTGGGCCGACTCGGCCCGCTGCCCGGCGGGCAACCGCTCGCCGGTGGAGGCGTACAGCCGCACCTGCCGGCTGCGCCCGCCCAGCAATTTCCACAACGGCTGGCCGGAAATCTGACCCATCAAGTCCCACAGGGCCACCTCCAGCGGCCACATGCGGCCATAGTGAAATTGCAGATTGTTCAAAATCCGCACGTGCCGCTCGATCTCAAACGGATCGCGGCCCACAAAGAGATGCTCGTGCCCGGTAAAACCGAGCATAGCGTCGCCGGAGCCGACGCCCTCGTAATCGCCGGCCCGTACCCGCACGAGGGTATTGGTAAAGCTGCGGCGCGGGTTGGGGTCCCACGACGCCCGGAAAGGCGGGTTGAGGGGGAGGCGGTAGTGGCGGATTTCGATGGTGTTAATGGTTGGGGTGGTCATAAGATTGCTCCAATTCACACAAATTAAACTGTCTCGGCTGAAGCCTCGACTCCACAGTTTTAGGAGTCGAGGCTTTAGCCGAGACAAGAGATTTATACAGGTTTCAATAATTCTTCAAGGCCAAGTTCTTGTAAACACTCCGCGCTGGGCACAGCCGTGTCGGGATGCCACTTCATCAACTCATAATAGCGCCGCTTGGCCCAATTGAAAGATTCCTCATTAATCTCGACCCCCGCCAGCGGCCCATCTTTGAAGGCTTTCATCACCCGCTTGGGCAGCTTGTCGTCATCGGCGGTGAAGCCCTCGCGCAGGTTGAACAGGCGGGCCAGGGTTTGCGCCCGCGCCCCCACGGCCAGAATGTCCTGGATTGTAAATTCGAGGCCGGTGACGCCGGAAATAGCCTGGGCCAGGTGTCCGTACTCGTAGGGGTAAAAGTGGCAGTTGATGGCGCAATCCTGAAAGTGCATCCAGTTGACATCGGTGTAAAAGACCTGCATCTTGTCCTCGCCCAGGTCATTTAGCTTCAGCGGGCCGACCTTCCGGCTTAGGGCGGCGTTGACGCGCCGCAAGCCGCCGCCTTCGCTGGCAAAATCGGTATCGTGGATGTTCATCATGTGGTCGGCTCCCACCGGTGCGACGGCATAGCCCAGGCCCATCCCTTGCTTCAGCCGGGGTTCGTGCATGGGCAGTTCCTGCCCCTTGATGGTCAGGTTGAACGGCTCCGAGGCCGGGCCAAAGCGTTGACTCATGCGGGCCACGCCTTCGGCCAGCACCTGGCCAAAACCTTCGCGCCGGGCAATCATTTCGACCGCCCGCACCAGCAAAGCGGCGTCACCCCAGTGAAATTCCAGCCCGCCGGTATCCTCCACGGAGATAATCTCGTTGGCATAACATTCCATGGCAAAGGCAATCGAAGCGCCGGTGGAGATGGCGTCCAGGCCGTAGGCGTTAGCTAACTCATTGGCCTTGAGCACGGCCAGGTTATCCTCCACCCGGCACGACGAGCCGAAAGCGGCCATGGCCTCGTACTCCGCCCCGCCGTAGGCCGGGTCGAGTTTGCGGTACGGATTTTCGTCCTCATTTTCAAAAACCTGCTTGCAGGTGATGGGGCAGGAGTGACAGGTATCCCGCTCTTTGAGGAACATCTCGTAGTTGCGCTCGCCGCTCAACAGTTCCGGGTGTTCAAAAACGGGCGCGCCAAAGTTTTGGGTAGGCAGCGCCCCAAAATAGGCCCAGTTTGTCAGCGAGTCCTGCGTTCCCCGCCCGATACCGGCGGCGGCCCAGGCGGCCAGTTCTTTGTAGTTGGCCCCCAGCCACTTGGCCACGCCCGTCACCTGCTGCTTTACGGCGACCGGCACATTGATGGTCCCGCGCACCGCCACCGCCTTGAGGTTTTTCGACCCCATGAGCGCGCCCATGCCGTTGCGC
>CAZDMM010000508.1:0-5869 GCA_964505845.1 uncultured Caldilineaceae bacterium | reverse complement strand
AGCTCCCACGCCGCCGATTCGCGGGCTTCGTCGTGAGGTCTTCGACTGCAGACGAAGTCCTCAGCCGAACAGCGTGGGGGCCCGCTCTGCTCCAAAATTCGGATCTAGTGAGTCTACCACACCGGCAACTCACCTCGAGTTAGCCGCGCAGTGAAATTGTCCATCATGGCCAGTTCTTGTTCGATCATCGCTTTGACGGCCGGCTCAACCTCGGCCAGCGCAACCCCTGGCTGCAAAATCAACTGGACTGACGCGATCAACGGCTGGTCAATCGGTTGGCCAATTTGACTGCACAACCAGACGTACACTTCCCGCAATCCAGGCACGTTCGCATAAAGCTCCGCGGCGATACGATGCGTCAGCAGCGTGTAAATCTTGCCGACATGGCTCACCGGATTTTTTCCGGCCGCGGCCTCGGTGCTCATGGGCCGGTTCAGGGCAATGACCCCATTGACCTTGTTCCCGCGCCCCACCTGGCCACAATCGCCCCCTTCAGCCGACGTGCCGAGCACGGTCAGGTACATGCCGCCGACCCCGCGGGATGGGTCATCGAGGGTGTTGATGGTCACCGTAATCCGATCTAGCGTTTGCTGTTCGCGGATCAGGTACGCTTCGAGCGCGACTTGCATCTCCTGTTTCCGGGCAAAATAGGTCTGAGCATCGGGCACAAAGCGGTCCACAAAGGCCAGGGCGACGGTCAAAATGAGGTCGCGGTCGCGCCGATAGCCCATGACCTTGACATCCTCACCCGCTTCAGGAAAATGCTGCTTGAACCCGGGCGAATTCAAGTAGCGTTCAGCGGCCAGGACGAGCCGCTCGGTTTCGGTCAACGGCGCGTAACCCACTGCCGCCGAGGTATCGTTAGCCCCGATGACGGCGCGGGCAAAGAGATCGGTCAGTTCCGGGGAGCCGGCCTTCAATTCGTTCTGAAAAACCACGTGCTGTTCCGGGTCAACGAAGCGCAGGTGCTGCCGTAGCCAATTCCTGGCGCTCGCTGTGGCCGTTGCCTCTAGATCAATTCGTTTCCCTTTATATTCAGCCGTCGCCCGGTCACCGAAGATCAGACGCATCGGTTCCAGGACCGTACCGCCACCCAGACGGGGTTCGGTGCGCCCGGCGACCAGCAGCCCTTTGTCAAGGTTGTGATGGAGCACACGGCCAAACGTAGCCAGGTATTCCCGACACAGGGCGACTGAAACCTGCTCCATCATCGCGTCACAAATCGAGTCGGGGTGGCCAGTTCCCTTGCGTTCCACTAACTCCACTCGCTGCTGGTCCACCGGTGTTTGCTTCAGTTCTTCAACGACGATATTATTCATGGGGCACCTCGGTTCACTGCAAAAGCGCCACGAACCTTAGTTACGGATAACCAGCGGCTTACGGTGGGGCGCCCCAGCGGCCAGGCTCAGGGTCAAAGCAGCCGGCCAGGCGCGCCCCGCAGAACTTGCAGCAGCTATGCGCCGTCAAATTCCAGCACTCCAGGTGATACCCGCTGCGCTCAATCAGCCGGCGGCCACACGAGGCACAGGTGGTGGACTGCCCCTCGACATCATAGACATTGCCGGTGTAGACATGATAGATCCCCGCTGCCAGCGCCTGCCGGCGAGCCCGGGTGAGCGTGGCCGCAGGGGTAGGGGACACAGCCAGCATCTTGAAGTCCGGATGGAAGGCGGTGAAGTGCAGCGGCACATCCGGGCCCAGATTCCTGACAAACCAGGCACAGAGTTGCTTCACTTCTTCCTCAGAGTCGTTAGAGCCGGGGATCAAGAGCGTGGTCACCTCTAACCAAACCTTCGTCTCGTGCTTGAGCCAGCGCAAGGTATCCAGGACAGGCTCCAACCTGGCAAAGCAAAGCTGCTCGTAGAACTGGTTAGTGAAAGCTTTCAGGTCAATATTGGCCGCGTCCATATGGGCGAAGAATTCCGGGCGGGCCTGGGGCGTGATGTAGCCCGCTGACACCGCCACCGTCTTGATGCCCCGCTTATGGGCTTCCCTGGCACAGTCAATGGCGTACTCGGCAAAGATGACCGGATCGTTGTAAGTAAAGGCAATGCTGTGGCAGCCAGCCCGTACGGCAGCTTCCACCACCGCTCCGGGCGAGGCCCACTCACTCAGGCGGTCAAATTCCTGGGCCTTGGAGATGTCCCAGTTCTGGCAGAAGCGGCAGCCGAGATTGCAGCCGGCAGTGCCAAAAGACAGGATACTGCTACCCGGATAGAAATGGTTGAGCGGCTTTTTCTCAATCGGATCAATACAAAACCCGGAGGCGCGACCGTAACTCGTCAGAACGATGCCGCCTTCACGGGCCTGGCGGATAAAACAAAAGCCGCGCTGTCCTTCTCTCAACTTACAAAAGCGAGGGCACAGGTCGCACTGAATACGGCCGTCTGGCAGGCGGCGCCACCATTCTCCCTGCACCACCCCTGGCTCGATTTCGGTACGACTTAGCGTAGACATGATGATTCGCTCTTTTCTTTAGATTGGAAACCCCTCAACCTGCTTTTCAGACTCTGGCCAAATAATCCACAGCTCGGCCATGTCCACCCATACCCGGTGATGTCATCTTGCTGGGTAGCAATTAAATCGCTCGTTCCAGGCCTAGCTCGACCTCCTACGGCCAGATAATCCCGGGTTGGAGCTCAAGTTCAAGGGCGGCAACGGTCTCGGCCCAGGCTTTTCTTTCGCGGACAATCGGCTGCGCCACATCCCTTCTTTCTTCGACCATCAATCCGGTCAAGTCGTAGTCGCCGGGTTCGAGGGCGTAAGACTGGGAACCGGTCGTCAGGGCTTCCCGGAGGACAACTCGATCCCCCTCCTGATAAGCCGGGCCTCTTTCAATGCGGATAAAGGCAATCTTGTGGGCAAAATGAAAGCAGTTAAGGTCGGCCAGATGTCCACCCAGCGAACACTCCCAATCATACAGGATCAGGGACGGAATTTTCTGGCCCACCTGAGGGTAGAGGCTGACCCGCAAGCGATAACTGCTGTCTACGTTCGGATTGGTGACAATCAAGACCGCTTCGGCCCGCTCGGCAAAGCCCTGCTCATTGAACCGGACTTCATTTAAGTCAACATCGTCGGCAATGGCCGGATCAATGGCGATGGTATCCGCATAGCCTGGCCTGACTTTATCCAGCAGACGGATATGATCGCCGGTGCGGTACTCTTCGCCGGGCCGGACGACCACCCGGGCGGCCCGGTCAGCGAGGCCACGCCGATGCAGATCGTGGAAGTACTGCCGGTTGCTCACGCCGTGATCATCCAGGGTGTAGCAAGGAAACTTATTGCCAAAGCGCTCATATAACTCAACCATGAGATGGGTCATTTTTACCTCCTCAGGCCACTGTTGGCCACCAAACTTATAACTTTTTTTGACAACTGCGTCATCGACAAATTAAACAATTGCCGTCACCCTAACTGCATTCTTACCATTCTGAGCCGTTGCCCCAGGACGAGCGCTAACCGTTTCACCAGTTCATAGCCAAAATCGTGATCGGCGTCGCATTTTTCGCGCAGCCGTTTGCCATCCAGCGCCATGACCCAGGTGGGTAAAATGGTCAACGCAGTGAAATGCCAATGATAGGGCGGAATGAGCCAGGACCAGCCCAGAGGCTCACCGTCCTCAAGGATTTCAAGGGTGGTAAAGCCCCGACCGGGCTTCATGGTGCCCAGGGCGACCTTCCCATGACCAATGAGGTACAAATGAGTGGCTGCTTCTCCCTCGCGTAAGATATACTGGCCAGCGACGAAGTGGAGCTCAGAGGCGCCTTCGGCTATGAATTGAAGGTGACGCGGTTCAAGATCTTTCAAAAAAAGGTGTTCGGCTAACATTTGTTCGGGTAACGCCATTGTCTCAATTGGTTCCATTTTTTGTTAGTCTCCCTTCAATAGCTCTGATCTTGAATATTCAGAGCAACGCCCCATTCTTAAGGTTCACGCCGCTTTGTCTCCGCTTAAGGCGTGGTCGGTGTGGCTCAGGAACGGGCGCAACAGATTGGTGAACTCCATCGGCAGGACAAACTTGGTGGCCGGACCCAGGCCGAGGGCTTTGAGCGTCTCCAGGTACTGCAAGCTCATTGTCTTATCATCAATGGTGCGGGCAATGCTGTAGATTTTCTCCAGGGCCAGCGAGAAGCCTTCAGCCCGCAGGATCGCTGCCTGGCGGTCCCCTTCGGCCCGCAGGATGGTCGCCTGGCGGTCGCCTTCAGCCCGCAAAATCGTGGCTTGTCGCTCACCCTCAGCATGGGTGACGGTGGCCCGGCGTTCGCGCTCGGCGGCAAGCTGCCGGTTCATGGCATTCTGCACCTCTTTGGGCGGCAGGATTTCCCGAATCTCCACCGTCGTCACCTTGACCCCCCAACGCCCGGTGACCTCGTCTAGCTTGACCCGCAAGACCTGGTTAATTTGTTCCCGCTTGGCTAACACGTCGTCCAGCAAGATGTCGCCGATGACCGCGCGCAGGGTCGTCGTGGCAATGCCCTGCGAAGCCCCGGCGAAATTGCCCACCTGGATCACGCTGGCCACGGGGTCAACGACCTTCCAGTAGATCAGGAAGTCAATGTCAATCGGGGCATTGTCTTTGGTGATGCAGGTCTGCTTGGGTACTTCCAGAAACAACTCCCGCAGGTCAACCCAGACCGCGCGATCAATGAACGGGATCAGCAGCACCAGGCCAGGTCCCTTATCGCCGATACAGCGGCCCAGCCGAAAGACCACCAGCCGCTGATACTCGCGCACGATTTTAATGGCCATATACAAGAGGGGTAACAATAAGACGAGCAACAGGACAATCGTCAATGTGGTACTCAGTATGCTTTCCATAATTATCACTCCTATCTAACTGAGGCGACGGACCTGTAAGTACAGGCCATCGCTGCTTATTACTTCGACGGTTTCTCCGGCGTGTACCCGCTCCGCCACCGTGGTGGCTGTCCACGTCTCACTCTGCACCTGAACCACGCCTTGAGGGTCCAGGTCAGAGATGGCAATACCAGTAGCGCCCACCAGCGCCTGGCGGCTCATCAGCGCCTTTTGCCGTTGGGCGCGTAACCCGGCCGTGACCGCAAAGCTAAAGAAACCGACCAGCAGCGCGGTCATGCTCACCAGCAGCCACGGGCTGACCGTCAATCGAGGCAGCGTGGGTGCAGTGGGAGCGAAAGGACTAAAGAGGAAGAGGGAGCCCAGGACAAAGCTGATGGCCCCAGCGACGCTCAGCGCAAAGCCGGTCACTTTGAGGTCGAGGATGAAGAGGAAAAAAGCCAGCCCAATGAGCGCGACACCGCCCCAATTCACCGGCAGGCTACCCAGGGCAATAAAGGCCAGGATGAGACAGATGGCCCCGGTCACGCCAGGGAGGATGGCGCCAGGATTATAGAATTCGGCGATGAGAGCGATGGTGCCTAACGAGAGGAGAATGTAGGCGATGTTGGGGTCCACCAGGCCGTGGGCGATGACCTCCAGCCAACTCATGGGGTGTTCTTCGACCGGAGCCGCCGCCAGTTCCAGCCTTACCTCGCCGGCCCTGGTGGTGACCTTGCGCCCATCGAGCTGGGTCAACAGGTCAGCCAGGTCGTCGGCGATGAGGTCTACCACCTGGCGCTCCAAGGCCTGTTGGGCGGTGAGGGAGGCACTCTGCCGCACCGCTGCTTCGGCCCAGTCGGCGTTGCGGCCGCGCTGCTGGGCAATGGCCTGCAGATAGGCCACGGCATCGTTGGTCAGCTTGTCTGCGAGGGTGGCGGCTAGCTCGCCCTGATTCCCTAAAGCCACGGGATGGGCCGCGCCGATGTTGGTGCCGGGAGCCATAGCGGCCAGGTGAGCCGCCATCGTCATAAAGACCCCGGCTGAGGCGGCGCGCGCGCCGGAAGGCTCC
>CAZDMM010000507.1:0-5870 GCA_964505845.1 uncultured Caldilineaceae bacterium | reverse complement strand
GGATGGTGGTGGGCGGCACGGCCGCCGCCTGGCTGGGTCGCCGTTTGGGACGGCCCTGGTTAGAAAAACAGTTTAGCCCGGAAACGCTGGCGCGTTGGGGGGCCATTGCCCACATCGACTCGTTTTGGGTGTGGTGGCTGCTGCTGCTGCTGCCGGTGCTGGGTGATTTTGTCTATTTTGTGGCCGGCCTCAGTAAAATCCGTTTGCGCACCTTTGCCCTGGCTATTTTGGTGAGTCGGGGGCCGTTTACAGCCTTCATCGTTTGGACCGGCAGCAGCGCCGCCGAGCTGCCCTGGCAGTGGTTAGGGCTGATGATGGCGGTGGTCGGTTTGCTGGTTATTCTGGCTCTGAGCCAGCGGGCGCGCCTGGAAGCCTGGGCGCACGCCTTTGTGATCCGGCAAACCGTGATACCCTGTCCCGATGATGAGATGGAGATTGGCTGAGGCAAGGAGAGTCTTCGTCTCATCGCCTCCTCGTTTCTCACAAATAAGCCAGCACCCCCTTCACCATAATCCCCAACCCTAAAATTGTAACGATGACGGCGCTGGCCAGGGGCAAAAGATGCTGCCAGCGTCCCCCCACCTGGCCCAGCCGCTCCAGCAGGGTGTGCGAGCGTACCAGCAAAAGGCCAATGATAATCAGCACTGCCGCCAACCCCAGGCTAAACGCCACAATCAACCCCAGGCCAAACAAAATTCGGTTCAAACCAATCGCAATGAGCATAATCCCCAGCGCCTCCGGGCAGGGAACCAGCCCGCCTGAAATGCCCAGGGTCAGCAAATCGCCCAGCCTGACCTGCTCCGGCAGGTGGTGGTGATGATGAGGGTGGCTGTGCTCGTGGTGATGATGCGCATGCTCGTCATGGCGCTGAGCATGCGCGTCTCCATGTTTTAGAGCCTGCCAGCGTGTCCACAACAGGCGGACTCCCATGCCTACCACCAACAGGCCGGATAAGATTTCCAGGGCGGGTACCAGGATGTTGGGCACAATGAATCGGCTGGCCAGCAGGGCCAGCAGCCCAATGAGAATGACCGAGGCGGTATGGGTAAAGGTGACAATACCGCCCAGGGCCACTGCGTGGCCGGCCGTGCCCCGGCTGCCGATGAGATAAGCAGCCACCAGCGTTTTGCCGTGCCCCGGCGTCAGGGCGTGCAGCCCGCCCAGCGCCAGGGCGATGCCCAGAGCCGCCAGCATGAGCAGCGGCGGCAGGTTAGCTTCATAGATGTAGGCGGTCAGTTGTTTTTGCCCCTCGGACGCGCCGCCCGGCACGGCAATCCTGGTCAGAGCATCCGCCGCGCCGTAATCAACCGGTGCTTCGGGCTTGATGGTATACTCCAACCGCAGTTGGCGCTGGAAAATGTCGGCCTCTTTTTTATCCAGGCTGACCCAGTGAGCGGCGTCGCCCAAAACATTCACCACATAGATGCTGATATCGCTGAGGTGGTTATTTTGATAAAAAAAGTGGTGCTGTCCGCGATGGTTGGCCGGTAAATCGGTGTAAAATTCAAAGCGGATGACGCCCACCCCGGCCCGCACCTCAAGCGCGGCAGGAAATTCGGCCTTGCTGATGGTGAGCGGGGCGGGTTGGTCATCAATTTTAAAGGTCAGGTCGCGGCGATACCGCTCCAGGTAGGCCCAGCTTTCGGCGGCAGAAATAACGTCATCGCCATCGGTATCAATCAGGGCCAGGATGCGCGGGGCGATTAGAACCCCGGTGTAAAGCTCAACCTGGAGGCTGATGCGGTTGGGGGCCATTCTAATATAGACCGCTTGAAAGAACTCGTCCAGGGGGTGAGCCGCAGCCGAGGCGGGCCGAGTCAACAGAAGGATAGCCAGACAAACTAAACCCACCCGGAGAGGCTGTTTGAGGATCATAAACCCGGATTTTATAGACGAGTCTGGCCTTCGTCAACTCCAGAATTTGAAATTGGCCTCAAAAAGCCTTGACATCCATCATTCGTTTGTGCTATTCTTCCTTTTAATGCTTACACTTCAATTGGGAGGCTGTTTACGTGCGAAGAGAGCGCGTATCTGATGATATTTACGTTTTCACCAGCGACCTGTACGCCCAGGTCACTGCTTCGGCCGTTGTCACCAAAGAAGGGATTGTAGTGGTTGATACCTTACCTTTTCCTCAAGAAACGCGGGAGATGATTGCCTATCTCCGCAATTTGGGGCAGGGGCCGATCAAATATTTGGTTAACACCCATTGGCACGGAGACCATACTAACGGCAATTATTTATTTGACGACACGGTGGAGCTGGTCTGCCACCGGCGCTGCCAACAGGCGATGCAAGAGTTTGGTCAGGCGGCCCTGGACGAGTCGCGCGAAAATACCCCGTTGCTGGAGGAGGTGGTGTTACGTATTCCTGAGGTGGTTTTTGATGAGGGCGAGTTGGTGCTGCATGTGGGCAGCAAATCTATTGAGATGACCCTCACTCCAGGCCATACTCTGGATTCCACCGTTGCTTACGTGCGAGAAGATAAGGTTTTGCTGGCCGCCGACACGGTGATGCCGGTGCCTTATTTTGTGTGGGGCAGCCGCCACGAATTTAAGAATTCGCTGAAGACCTTAAAGGATTATAACCTGGAAAGCATTGTGCAGGGGCACGGTGAGGTGCTGCTGCGGGGAGAAATCCCTGGGGCGCTGGAATCGAGTATCCGCTACCTGGATACGGTGGAGCAGAAGGTGAGCGAAATTGTGGAAAAAGGCAAAAGCAAAGAGGCCCTGGAGAAGCTTACCATTGATCGGTGTGGCAAAAGCCGCATCCCATTGAATGGGCTGGTGCAGGATTTACACCGGGCCAACGTCTTTGCCGTTTACACCGAGTTGACCCAGCCGGTGCACGATTAATCGCTGATGCGCTTGATTTTGGCTCCCAGCGCCAACAGTTTGGCTTCGATGTTCTCGTAGCCCCGGTCAATTTGGCCGATATTATGAATGATGGTTTGGCCGTCGGCGCACAGAGCGGCAATGAGCAGGGCAATTCCGGCCCGAATATCTGGGCTGGAGATGCCCTGCCGGTCGCCCCGTAACATGCTTGGCCCTTGCACCAGCGCCCGGTGCGGGTCGCACAAAACAATTCTGGCCCCCATGCTGATCAGGCGGTCTACAAAATAGAGGCGGCTTTCGTACATTTTTTCATGGAAGAGGACCGTACCGGTGGCCTGGGTGGCGGCCACCAGGGTGACGCTCATCATATCGGCCGGAAAGGCCGGCCAGGGGGCGTCGTCAATTTTGGGGATGGCATTGCCAATATCGGGCATCACCACCAATAACTGGTCATCGGGCAAAAAGAGATCATCGCCTCTAATTTCGGGCACAATCCCCAGCCGTTCATACACCATCAAGGTCATGCGTAAGTGTTCGGGGGCGGCATTTTTGATGAGTATTTCGCCCTCGGTTACGGCCGACAGGGCTATAAAGCTGCCCACCTCCAGGTAATCTGGCCCCAGGGTATATTCTGCCCCGCCCAAAGCTTTTACCCCTTCAATAAAAAGTGTGTTTGAGCCGATACCGTTGATGCAGGCCCCCATTTGATTGAGGATGTGGCATAAATCTTGCACGTGCGGCTCCGAGGCGGCGTTCCGAATAATGGTGCTGCCTTCGGCCAGGACCGCCGCCAGGATAGCATTTTCGGTGGCGGTAACGCTGGCCTCGTCGAGCAAAATATCCTGCCCGCGCAGGCAGCCGGCCGTGAGCTTAAAGTTGCCGTTATATTCAAACTTGGCGCCCAGCGCCCTCAAAGCCTGGATATGGGTGTCAACCCGCCGCCGGCCAATCTGGTCACCGCCCGGCTGGGCCAGGATGACTTCGCCCTCACGGGCCAGGAGGGCGCCCATCAACACCAGCGCACCGCGCATTTTGGCAAAACGGGCCGGGTCAGGGGTAGTGGTACGGACGGCGCCGGCCCGCAGGGTGACGTTGTGGGCGTCGTGCCGGGTCACTTCAACCCCCAAATCTTCCACAATATTGAGCATGGTGCGGACATCGCCAATGTTCGGTAAATTATGCAAGATGATGGGCTGGTCGGTTAGCAGAGCGGCGGCGATAAGGGGAAAGGCGGCATTTTTATTGCCGCTGGGTGTAACAACGCCATGCAGGGGCGTTTTTCCTTCGATAACAAATGATTCCATGGCTTAGTTTATTTTCACTCAAAATAGATAAGGTGAGCAATAGCATTGGGTTTACTCCCAATTGTATCATAGGCCGGGGTGAGGTAGCTGATGCTAAACCGTTACCTACCCCACAGCCAGGCCACATTTTTCAAGCGTCGGGCGGGTTAGCCGGAGCCTAAATCAACTTTAATGACATCCCCCACCCGCAGCCCCAGGGTTTTGGCTGCATTGCCATTGCGGATGGCGATTTCAATCTGGTCGCGGCTGCTGCCGGTATAAGCCAGGGGCTGGCCTTCCTCAACATCGGCAAAGGTGGCGCTGAGGGAGGTGATAACCTGGCTGCCAACGGTAAAAGTAACCAGTTCCGGGTCTACAATATCATGCCGGGTGAGATTGAGAAACAGGTTGCCAAAGTGGTCAATGTGAATGATCTGGGCTTCCAGGTGGGGCTGCCCGTGTTGGGGCGACACCCTGGCCGTCAGTTCCAGGCGCACCAAATTGATGGCGCGCGGCCCCAATTTGCCCAGGGCAAGGCCGCCGGCCAGGTGAGCCGCAGCCGGGGCAAAAATATCGCGCCCGTGAAAAGTGGAGCTGATGGCGGGCAGTTGATAATCGGGATTGGTCAGGGTTACGGCTTCCAGCACATTCACCGGCTCGGCCGATAACACCAGGCTGAAGATGCCGTTATCGGGGCCAACAAAAATTCCGTGGCTGGTGCGCACGGCTATGGCGCGGCGGTGGCTGCCCACTCCTGGATCAACCACAACGCAGTGAATGGTGTGGGGGGGATAGTAGCTAAAAGCCTGGTATAAAACAAAAGCGGCGGCCCGGATATCCTGGGGGGGAATATCGTGGGAGAGTGTTACCAGAGTGGCGGTGGGGCAAATGCTTAAAATAACCCCACACATGGCCCCCACGTAGCCATCCTGCTGGCCAAAATCTGTGGTTAAGGTGATAATGGGCAAGGCGGTTTCACGCCGAGGAAATGACGGCATCACAAGCTTAAATCCTCAAAATCCGGCCTTTATTGTACGCTAGCAAGCAGCAGCCGTCAAAACCGGCCCGGTTACACCGGCAGGGGAGTTTACTTGAGTTGGTGATAAACATCCAGAGGAATGTCAACCTCACGCCGGCACTGTGAACAGTGGAATTGGGCCGCTGCGGCTGTTGCTTGTTTAAAGGCCAGGCGCTGCCCGCAGGGGCACACAAAACCGGCCAACCGGGCCGGATTGCCGTAAACCAGGCCGTAATCCGGTACCTGGCGGGTAACAACCGCCCCAGAACCTACGATGGCCCACCGCCCCACGCTGACCCCCGGCAAAATTACGGCCCCGCCCCCCACACCGGCCCCATAGCCAACGTGAGTGGGGCTGACCTGCCAATCGGCCTCAGTTTTGAGCGCGCCGTCGGGAGTAATGGCCCGAGGATTTTTGTCGTTGAGCAGCATCACCCCCGGCCCTAAAAACACGCCCGCCTCCAGAGTAGCCCCGTGATAAACAAATACCCCATTCTGTAATTTGCAGCGGTCGCCAATGACCACCTCAAAATCAATATAGACGCCCTTGCCGATGATGCACTCCCGGCCAATTTGAGCGCCTGGGCGCACCTGGGCCTGATGCCAGATACGGGTTCCCTGGCCAATTACAGCGTCTGGTGCAACTTCAGCCGTAGGATGAATGTAAGGATTCATAATTTTTGCCCTAAAAAAAGAGAAGTGCAGATTATAAGCTGCACTTCTTGTTCATTCAAA
>CAZDMM010000506.1:1605-5877 GCA_964505845.1 uncultured Caldilineaceae bacterium | reverse complement strand
GGACCAGCCGGTCTGGCGGCAGTATCTTAATTACATGGGCAACGTCTTGCGCTTTGATTTTGGGATTCCCTACCAGCAGCCCACCACCACCGTAGCCCAATTGATTGCCGACAGTTGGTTCATCACCGCCCAGATTGGGCTGATGACCATTGCGCTCTCTTTTGGCCTGGGTATCCTGACCGGGATGTTTGCGGCCTACCATCAAAATTCGTGGCTTGACAATGTTGTCACGTTCATCGCCATGCTGGGCATTACCCTGCCCAATTTTGTGGTGGCCCTGTGGCTGATCCTTCTTTTTGCGGTGCGCTGGGCGGTGCTGCCCTCCGGCGGCTGGAACGAGCCGGAGCAGTGGCTTATTCCCGGCCTGCTCTCCAAAAATTGGATTCTGCCCGTCGTGGCTTATGCCCTCGCGCCCTTCTCGCTGGTAGCTCGCTACACCCGCAGCAGCGTGGTGGAGGCCATTCGGGGCGACTATGTGCGCACCGCCCGGGCCAAAGGCTTAAGCGAGAAGGCGGTGATGTGGCGGCATGTCCTGAAGAATTCGCTCATCCCTATGATTACCGCCCTGGGGCCAGAAATCCCCAACCTGCTGACCGGCTCTATCTTTATCGAAGCAATCTTTCGCATTCCGGGCCTGGGCAAGTTCTTTGTCACCAGCACCTTCAATCGCGATTACCCCATGATTATGGCCCTGGTGCTGCTCATCGCCGTCCTGTGGGGACTCACTTACTTGCTCACCGATATTTTATACACCTGGATTGACCCACGGGTGCGGCTGGGGGCCAAAGGAGATACCTGATGGCCAGAGCCACCCGTCCCAACGTCTTGCTGGCGCTGCCCCCGGCCGAGGCCGCTTTACAGCATCGCACCTTATGGGCCGATGCCCGCCGGCGCTTTTTCAAAAACCGGCTGGCTGTTTTGGGGCTGGCCATTATTTTATTTTTCCTTTTCCTGGCTGTCTTTGCCGACGTGCTGGCCCCCTATCCTTACGATAAAGCCTTTTTTACCAAAGTATTACGCTTTCCCTTTGAGGACCCGGCCCACCCCCTGGGCACCGACGATGTGGGCCGGGACTTTTTGAGCCGGCTCATCTACGGGGCGCGCACCTCGATGCTGGTGGGGTTAGCCGTGCAACTGATCGCCTTGTTAATCGGTGCGCCGCTGGGCGGCCTGGCCGGCTACTTTGGGGGCCGGGTTGACTTCTTCATTTCCCGGCTCATAGACATCATGACCGCCTTTCCCGGCTTATTGTTTGCCATCTTCCTGATCACGCTTTGGGGCGGCGGCATGTCAAAAGTGATCCTGGTGCTGGGCCTGACCAGTTGGATTGGCATTTGCCGCCTGGTGCGGGGCCAACTGCTTTCGCTGCGTGAAAAAGAGTACGTCGAAGCTGCCCGCTGCGTGGGGGTGGTCCGCTGGCAGATCATTTTTCGGCACTTATTGCCCAATGCCTTGACCCCGCTGTTGGTAGCGGTCAGCTTTGGCATCCCCGCGGCCATTTTTGGCGAGGCCGGGCTGAGCTTCTTGGGTATTGGCATCAATGACCCTCTGCCCAGTTGGGGCAAGATGGTCGGCATCAGCGGTTCTTATGTGCGGGTTTACTGGCATCTGGCCCTGTTTCCCAGCCTGTTGATTGCCCTCTCCATGCTGGGCTTCTCCTTTGTGGGCGATGGCTTACAGGATGCCTTAGATCCAAAGTTGGTAAAATGAACGCCTATGAAAAATAAAACCATTAATCTGCAACTCATGCTGACCCTGGTTGTGTTAATGCTCACCGGCTGGCTGCTGCTGGCCTGCGGCCAGAGCGGCCCCTCCTCCTCCACAGAACCATCCACCGACCGCCTGGCCGCCACTCCCCTACCCACCCTGGCTTTTAAGCAGCCAACCACGATGATCCGGGCTGACGCCGCCGTATCCGTTACTGAGGAGATAGACCTGGCCCGGGGCGAACGCGTCTATACCAGCAAGAAATGCGCCGATTGTCACGGCCCTAAAGGGGAAGGCGTGGACGGCAAGGCTAAAGCCCTGGCCGGCGCCTCTTTGAGCGAAGAAACCTTCACCGATATTCTGCGCACCGGCGGCAAAGGCGAGTTGGGTAATGCCCACCTGTATGGAGTTCAGGCCATCAGCCCCTCAGGGATGAAGGCCCTGTATGCCTATATCAAATCATTCCCGGCGCCGTAGCCGGCGGCGCTATCTTGTTCCCCTCTCACATTGCCACCTATTCCGCGTTTAAGGTTTTCTTAAGTTTCCCTTAAGCTAAAGTTAAAGACAAAACCGGCTACCTTGTGGTAGCCTTGATACAGAAGGCGCCGGCCATTTTTTGAGTTTGGCAGTCTGGGTGGAGCCATTGTCCCGGCCGAATCGGGACAGCAGTCCCACGACAATAGGACACCCTTTGTGCTACACTATAGCAGTCTGGACCCATTGGGACACCCTGCGGCTGTGCCAACAACCTGGCCTTGTTCCCCGGCTGTAGCCGATCCAGGCCAGGCAGCGAGGTTGATGGAACCCGCGAAAGTGACCGGGAACGATGAAGAAGGATCATTTGGGTTTTGACTATACCGCCCCTGGTTTCAAAAACGCTGAACTGCTCCACAAGCTGTCACCGGCTCGCGCCCCAATCGGTATGGTCAAGGCCGAAAGGAACTTGTGGCGCCGCCACCTGGCTGATATTCGCTTGCTCATAAACCGTACCCTGGTTTATGGGGCGCTGACCGCCATCGTGGTGGGCATTTATGTAGCCGTGGTCGGCTATTTGGGGCTTTGGTTTGAGGAGGAGACCCACCACCTGGCTATCTCCCTATTTGCTACCGGCCTGATTGCCCTCATCTTTCAGCCCCTGCGAACCTATCTACAGCGCGGCGTCAATCGGCTGATGTACGGGGAACGTGATGACCCGTATGCGGTGCTCTCCCGCCTGGGCCGGCGGCTGGAAGCGGCGCTGGCCCCCGAGGCCGTTTTGCCCTCTATGGTTGAGACGGTGGCCCAGGCGCTCAAGTTGCCCTATGTAGCCATCGCCTGCAAGCAGGATGAGGAGATGGTAGTGGTCGCAGCTTATGGTTCCACGGTAAATGGCCCCCTGGCTTTGCCCCTCATTTACCGGGGAGAAATCATCGGCCAGTTGCTGCTTGCGCCACGCCGGCCCGGCGAGTCCCTGACCACCGCCGACTGGCGTCTGCTGCAGAGCATTGCCCATCAGGCCGGCGTGGCCGCCCACGCGGTGCGCCTCACCGCCGATTTGCAGCGCTCCCGTGAACGCCTGGTAATGGCGCGCGAAGAGGAACGCCGCCGGCTGCAGCGTGATTTGCACGATAGCCTGGGTCCCGTTCTGGCCAGCCTGCCGCTCAAGCTCGACGCGGCCCATAACTTGCTGGGGCGTGATCCGGCTCAGGCCAGCGCCTTGCTCCTTGAACTCAAAACTCAAACCCAGGCCACCCTGATAGATATCCGCCGCCTGGTGTATGACCTGCGGCCGCCGGCGCTGGATCAGTTGGGGTTGGTGACCGCCATCCGCCAGCATGCCGCAGCTTATCACCCGGCCAATGGGCTGCAGATCACCCTCGAAGCGCCAGACCAACTACCTCCTCTGCCGGCGGCGGTTGAAGTAGCCGCTTACCGGATTGTTCAAGAGGCGTTGACAAATGTGGCCGCGCACGCTTCGGCCCATAGCTGCCTGATCCGGTTCCGGCTTGATCACGATCTGTGTCTGGAAATCAGGGATGATGGGGTGGGGCTGCCCAAAGAGGGCCGGTTGGGGGTTGGCCTGGCCTCGATGCGTGAACGGGCGACTGAGTTGGGCGGCAGTTGTATCATCGAGCCGGCGCCCTGCGGCGGCACCCAGGTAGTGGCGCGGCTGCCCCTTAAAAACTCGCGCTCGCCCGTATTTGCCGGCCTCCCGGCAAACGCACCTGCCAAAGAGTAGCCCCGGATGGAACCCATTCGCATCCTCGTTGCTGATGATCACCCTCTCTTTCGAGACGGGGTGCGCGCCCTGCTAAAATCCATGCCGGAAGTTGAGTGGGTGGGCGAGGCTGCCAGCGGCGAGGAAGTAATAGCCCAGGCGGCCAGCCTCCAACCTGACATTATCTTGATGGACATCCAGATGCCGGGCATGGATGGCATTGAGGCCACCCGCCAGATTGTCTTTACCAGCCCGCATATTGGCGTTATTGTTCTGACCATGTTTGAAGATGACGAGTCTGTATTTGCTGCCATGCGAGCGGGGGCACGGGGATACATCTTGAAAGGGGCCGACCAGGCTGAGATTCT
>CAZDMM010000506.1:0-1595 GCA_964505845.1 uncultured Caldilineaceae bacterium | reverse complement strand
GGCGACGGCCCGTGGTGAGGCCCACTTTGGGCCAGAAATTGCCCGGCGGCTGATGAATTTTTTTGCCGCTCCCCGGCCGGCTGTACCGCCCAAGCTTTTCCCTGAACTGACCGGGCGCGAACGGGAAATCCTCAATCTGATCGCCCAGGGCTACAATAACATGGAAATTGCCGAGCAGCTTGTTTTGAGCCACAAGACGGTGCGTAACCACATTTCTAACATCTTTAGCAAGCTGCAAGTGGCCGACCGGGCCCAGGCCATTATCCGGGCCAGGGAAGCCGGACTGGGCCGCGAACGGGCTTAAACCTGAGCCTCAGCCGGGGGCTGTTTCTTAAGATAAGCTTAAGGATATGATGAAGTTCTCTTAAAGTCTGGGGGTTATCCTGGATTTAAGGAGATAACCATGACTAAAGCAACCGCACTTCAACAACATCTTGCCCCGAGTCCAGAGGGCGTTCCGCTGCTGGGCAGCCTATCCGACTATCAACAAGACCCTTTGCGCTTGTTTGTGAGCGCCCGGCAGCAGTTTGGCGACGTGGTTCGTTTTCGCATGGGGCCACGGCTGGTCCACCTGGTTAGCCATCCAGATGGTATTAAGCACGTCCTGGGCGACAACAACGAGAACTACCACAAAAGCGTCAAGTATGAGAAGTTGGAAACCATTTTAGGGCAGGGCCTGCTGACCAGTGAAGGGGAATTCTGGAAACGGCAACGGCGTTTGATGCAGCCTTCTTTTCATCTCAAGCAGATTGGTCCCTTTGCTACAGCCATGACCGAGGCAACCGAAGCAATGCTCTCTCGTTGGCAGCATTACGCTGAAACAGGCCAATCATTTGATGTAGCGGTGGAGATGATGCGTCTGACTTTAACCATCGTCTGCCGAACACTCTTTAGTACCGATATTAGTAATGAAGCCAGCGAGGTTGGCGCAGCCCTGACCACCGTTCTCAAGCATACCATTGATCGGATTCAAGCTTTGTTTGACGTGTCCGAGGTGTTACCTACCCCGGAGAACCGGCGATTTCAGGTAGCAGTACATACACTGGATCGAGTGGTCTACGGGATGATTGAAGAACGTCACCGCGCCGCCCAACCGGCTGATGATTTGCTCTCGATGTTGGTCTTTGCCCGCGATGAAGAAACCGGGGCAGGTATGAGCGACCGGCAACTCCGCGACGAGGTGATGACCTTATTTCTGGCCGGACATGAAACGACCGCCAATGCTTTGACCTGGACATGGTATCTCTTATCGAAACACCCCGAGGTGACGCGACGACTCGAGGCTGAATTGGCTGAGGTCCTGGCAGGACGCACCCCAACCCTGGCCGATTTATCCAAACTAGACTATACCCTGATGATTATTCAAGAAGCCATGCGGCTATATCCACCGGCCTGGATCATTGGGCGGAACGCCTTGCAGGCTGATCAGATTGGCGGGTATGACATCCCGGCCGGTTCTTCAGTGGTGATGAGTCCCTATGTCACTCATCGTCACCCTGATTACTGGGTCAACCCGGAAGGTTTTGATCCCGAACGCTTTACCCCTGAGCAGTCCAAAGCGCGTCCATACTTTGCCTACTTCCCTTTTGGCGGTG
>CAZDMM010000505.1:3335-5884 GCA_964505845.1 uncultured Caldilineaceae bacterium | reverse complement strand
GCCGAAGCCCTGGCCTTTGTCCAAACCCTGCGCCAGTTGCTAGAGGTTGACCCACGCAGTTTATCTATGAAGTGAAGAATAAATCGTAAAGCGTAAAGCGTAATGGCTGTGGTTGAAGGTAACTTCTTTCAAGAACGTTACGTTTTACGTTTCAAGTTTCACGTTTTAGTGAGAATAAGCCGATGTCTGATACCGAACTCACTACCAAATCAGAATGGGAAGAAAAAATTTTACCCGCCGGGCTAAAGGCCGAACCGGAGCGCCGGGCCGAATTCACCACCATCTCCGGCTTGCCCCTACGGCGGCTCTACACCGACGAAGATAGGCCGGAGCGGGAAGAACTGGGCTACCCCGGCGCGTATCCCTTCACGCGCGGCGTCACGCCGAGCATGTACCGCAGCAATTTGTGGGTCATGGGCATGTACTCCGGCTACGGCTCGGCGGAGGAGGCCAACCAGCGCTACCGGGCGCTGCTGGAGCGGGGCCAGACCGGCTTCTCCATCGCGCTTGACCTGCCCACCCAATGCGGCTACGACGCCGACCACCCGGTGGCGGTGGGCGAGGTTGGCAAGGTGGGGGTGCATATCGGCTCGCTGGCCGATGTGGAACTGCTCTTTGAGGGCATCCCCCTGGAAAAAGTGCGCCAGATTCGCACCACCGCCAACTCCATCGGGCCGATTTTTGCGGCCATGTACATCGCTGCCTTTGAGAAGCAGGGCGTCAATATCCGCAACACCCGCATGTTCATCCAAAACGACGTGCTCAAAGAGTACATCGCCCGCGGTACGTACATCTTTCCGCCGGAAGCGGGGGTCAAACTCTCTGCCGATGTGATTGAATATTGCGGCCGCCACCTGCCGGATTGGACGCCGCTGGCGATGAGCGGCTACCACATCCGCGACAGCGGCAGCACGGCGGTCCAGGAACTGGCTTTTACCTTTGCCAACGGCCTGGCTTACGTGGACAACGTGCTGGGGCGCGGTCTCAATATTGACGATTTTGCGCCCCAAATCTGGACTTTCCTCTCCGCCGGGATTGATTTTTTGGAAGAAGTCGCCAAGTTCCGGGCGGCCCGGCGCATTTGGGCCAGGCTGATGCGGGAGAAATACGGGGCGCAAAACCCCGAAACGATGAAGCTGAAGATTTTTGCTTACACTCTGGGCGGCAATTTGGTGGCCCAGCAGCCGCTCAACAACATTGCCCGCGTCGCCATCGAGACGCTGGCGGCGGTGCTGGGCGGGGTACAGACCATCGCCACCTCTTCTTATGATGAGGCCTTTGCCATCCCCACCGAGGAAGCCGCCACTATCGCCCTGCGAACGCAGCAAATTGTGGCTCACGAGGCCGGCGTGACCGGCACCGTGGACGCGCTGGGCGGGTCGTATGCTATTGAAAGCCTGACCGACGCCATCGAGGCTCAGGTCAATGAATATCTGGATAAAATTGAGCGGCTGGGCGGGGCGGTGGCCTGCATCGAGAACGGCTTTTATCACCGGGAGCTGTCCGAGGCGGCCTATCGCTACCAGCGCCAGCTTGAAACCAAAGAGCGGATTCTGGTCGGCCTGAATGCCTTTCAGAGCGACGAGGCGCAGAAGATTCCGGTTTTCAAAGGCAACCCCGAAACCGAGCAGCGCCAACTGGAGCGGACTCGCCGGCTGCGGCAGCAGCGCGATAACGCCAAAGTCAAGCAAACCCTGGCCGATGTGGTCGCCGCCGCCCGCGCCAACGAAAACCTGATTCCCGCTATGGTCGAAAGCATCAAAGCCTACGCCACCCTGGGCGAAATCTGTGAAGCCCTGCGGGGGGTGTATGGGACGTATCGGCCGAGCCAGGTGATATAATACGTGGTGCGTGGTCCGTTAAAGTTTTACGCACCACGTGGGTACTCTAAAATATTTCTTCGGAGTGTTCACGAGCCTGAGGAGTCGTCAACAATGAAAATGTCATTGCGAGGCCGTAGGCCGAAGCAATCTCCTTCTTCGGAGTAGGGGACTGCTTCGCTAACGCTCGCAGTGACATGAACGGAGCTATTTTCTTCGGAGGGACGCCATGTTCATCGAAAACGCCTACGACGCGCCGCGTGAACCGCTGGTGGCGCACGGAGGGCCGGGCACGTGCCAAATCGCCCGCCTGTTCCAAAGCGAAAAGCTGGCCGGAACCTGGCATTTCATCGAGTATCTCATCGTTCCCCCCGGCGTCACCATTGGCCAGCATCGTCACGGCGATAATGAGGAGCTTTACTTCATCCTGGAAGGCCAGGCCCGCATGACCATCAATGGCCAGGAGCGGCAGGTCAAACCCGGCGATTTCATCATCAATCACCCCGGCTGGGAACACGGCCTGCGCAATGAGAGTCAGGCAGAGGTGAAGCTGTTAGTTATTGAGGTTGATTTGAAAAAGGGAGATTAGAGATTGGGTAGGGGCACGGCCTTGCGCCTGCCCCACATGGGGCGACCGCAAGGGTACGCCCCTACCTCCATTTACCGCCTATGCCAAACGCAGTTATCATCGAAGCCGTGCGCACGCCGATTGGGCGGCGCCACGGTACA
>CAZDMM010000505.1:0-3325 GCA_964505845.1 uncultured Caldilineaceae bacterium | reverse complement strand
TGCTGAACGAGGTGGTGCGCCGGGCCGGCATCGAAACCGGCCAGGTGGAAGACATCATCATGGGTTGCGTCTCCATGGTGGGTGAGCAGGCTCTCAACATTGGTCGCAACTCGGCGTTGCTGGCCGGTTTTCCGCCCGAAGTGCCGGCGGTGACGATTGACCGGCAGTGCGGCTCCAGCCAGCAGGCCGTCCACTTTGCCGCCGGCTTGATTGACAGCGGCGCGGCGGATATTGTCATCGCCGCCGGGGTGGAGAGCATGACCCGCGTGCCGATGGGCAGCACGCGCGCCAACGGCCCCGGCAACCCCTTTACCGACGCCCTCAAGGAACGCTATCCCATCGTGCAGATGGGCCTCTCGGCGGAGATGATTGCCGCCAAGTGGGGTTATAACCGCCAGGCGTTGGATGAGTTCAGCCTGCGCAGCCACCGCTTGGCGGCCCAGGCGGCGAGCGCTGGCTACTTTCGGCGTGAAATTTTGCCGTTGGAGGTGACCGTGGACGGCACGCCGCAGCGTTTTGACAGCGACGAGGGGATTCGAGCCGATACCAGCCTGGAGAAGCTGGTCGGCCTCAAAACGCCCTTTAAAGAAGACGGGGTGATTACCGCCGGCAATGCCAGCCAGATTTCGGATGGCGCGGCGGCGCTGCTGTTGATGTCGGAGGCGAAGGCGGCGGAGTTGGGGCTGAAACCTCGCGCCCGCATCGTGGCCCAAGTCGTCGTGGGCGACGACCCGGTTATCGCCCTGACCGCACCGATTCCGGCCACCCGTAAGATTTTGGCTAAAGCCGGGCTGACCCTGGACGATATGGATTTGATTGAAATCAACGAGGCTTTTGCTTCGGTGGTGCTGGCCTGGGCGCAGGAGATTGAGCCGGACATGGAGCGGGTCAACGTTAACGGCGGGGCGATTGCGCTGGGCCATCCCCTGGGGGCCAGCGGGGCGCGGATTATGACTACCCTGCTGCACGAACTGGAACGCCGCCAGGGTCGCTACGGCTTGCAAACCATGTGCTGCTTCGGCGGGCTGGGCGTGGCGACGATTATTGAGAGGGTAACAGGGTAGCAGGGTAACAGAGCTACAGGGTAGCAGGGTAACAGAGTAGCAAAAGAATATCTGCAACCTTGCTACTTTGCAACCTTGCTACTCTGCAACCTTGCTACTTTGCAACCTTGCTACTTTGCAACCCTGCTACTTTGCTACCTGGAATTGATTAATGTTGGATGGAGAACTTATGAGTCAACCTCGCAAACCCCTTGATGGGATTAAGGTTTTGAGTTTTGAAATACAAGTGGCCGGGCCGTACTGCACCATGATGCTGGCCGACCAGGGCGCGAACGTGATCAAGGTGGAGCGGCCCGAAGGCGGCGATACCGCTCGGGGCGGCGCGCCGAAAATCAAAAATGATAAAGGCGAAACCCAGAGCGGCTATTTTTTGCGCTTCAATCGCAACAAGCGCAGCGTCACCCTCAACCTCAAAAGCGAAAAAGGCCGCCAGGTTTTCCGCGATTTGGCCAAAGAAGTGGATGTGCTGGTGGAAAATTTCCGGCCCGGCCTGCTGGATGAGATGGGCCTGGGCTACAAAGCTCTGTCGGAAGTGAATCCGGGCTTGATTTACACCTGCATCTCCGGCTTTGGCAGCATGGAAGGCTACCTCGGCCCGTACAGCAAGCGGCCAGCCTACGACATTGTGGCCCAGGCCATGGGCGGCTTGATGAACACCTGCGGTCAGGCCGGCGGCCCGCCCACCTGGCTGGGCGTGGCCCTGGGGGATATTGTCTCCGGGATGCAGGCGGCCTATGCCATTATGCTGGCCCTGTACGAGCGCAGCCAGACCGGGCGCGGCCAATACCTGGACATCTCGATGTACGACACCATCATCGGTCTGGCCGAGCGCTCGGTGACGGCTTACTCGCTGACCGGCCATATTTTGGAGCGAGGCCGCGAGCCGTACATGGCTCCCTGGGGGCCGTTCCAGTGCAAAGATGGCTGGATTGCCCTGATTGTGGCCACCGAGGGCGACTGGGCCAAATTCTGCCAGGCTATGGGCCGGCCCGATTTGGTGGGCCAGGAAGGAACTACCTCCGGGCCGGAGCGGGCCAAGAATATGAGCGGCTGGCTGGGCGATTTGATTGCCGAGTGGTTTTACGTCCACACCAAAGCCGAGGCCACCGAAAAACTGCTGGCCGTCGGCCTGCCCATCGGCCCGGTGCAAAATGCGCAAGAAATTTATGACTGCCCCCATGTGGCGGCTCGCCAGCTTTTGGTTGACGTGCCCGACCCGATTCTGGGTTCGGTCAAGCTGGTCGGCCCGGTGGTCAAAATGTCGGGCAACCCCCAACCCGTCGCCAAGCCCGCCCCGCTGCTGGGCCAGCACAACGCCGAAGTCCTGAGCGAACTGCTGGGCTACTCGGCGGCGGAGGTGGAGAAGTTGAAGGAAGATAGTGTGATTTAATCAGACCGGGGATTTCGCCCTCACCCTAACCCTCTCCCAAAGGGAGAGGGGACTCTGGCGTGCTCCCCTCTCCCAAAGGGGGTGGTGTAGTCTGGCAGGTCATAGGTCCGCACTACCAAAGAGAGGGGACTCTGACGTGCTCCCCTCTCCCAAAGGGAGATGGGTCGGGGGTGAGGGTTATTAACAAGGAGTGTTTTATGAGCAATGAAGTCGTCGTTATCAGCGCCGTGCGCAGCCCGTTTGGCAAGTTCGGCGGCGCGTTGAAGGATTTTAGCCTGCCTCAGTTGGGCGGGCTGGTCTTTGCCGAAGCCATCCGGCGGGCGGGGATTGATCCGGCGGAGGTGGAGGAAGTCGCTACCGGGGTCAACCTGCCCGGCGCGGATCGCTCGATTGCCCGGCAGGTGTTGATTGAGGCCGGCATTCCGCCCAACCGGGTGGCGTATACGGTAGACCGGGCCTGCTGCTCTTCGATGGTGGCGGTCAATATGGCCTCGCGCTCCATCCGGCTGGGTGAGGCCAAGATTGCCGCGGCCGGCGGTACCGAAAATATGAGCCGGGTGCCCTACTTTTTAACCGAGCAGCGTTGGGGCCACCGTCTGGGGGATATTACCCTCAAAGACCAGTTGGTCATCGCCTGCCCGATGACCGGCAAGCCGCGCGCGGTGCAGGCCGGCGAGGAAGCGGTGGAGTACGGCATCAGCCGCGAGGAGCAGGATCGCTGGGCGGTGCGCAGCCACCGCAATCACGGTGCGGCTCACGCCGCCGGTAAATTTAAGGCTGAGTTGATGGCGATTGAAGTGCCGCAGGAGCGAGGCGCGCCGGTGTTGTTCACTGAGGACGAGTCGCCCCGGCCTGATACGGCGCTGGAAAA
>CAZDMM010000504.1:2958-5906 GCA_964505845.1 uncultured Caldilineaceae bacterium | reverse complement strand
CTTCGGCAGACTCGCCCGGCCAGGCGGCCTCGATGACTTCCATGCGGCTGTAAACTTTGCCGGGGCGCTCGGCCAGCATGGCTAATAATTGATATTGTTGGTTGCTCAAGGGCGGCGAAAGGAGCTGTCCATGCACGTAAACCTGCCGCTCCGAGTGGTCAATGTGCAGGCCCAACCCGCGCTGGCCGGGCAGCGGGGCGGTGGCTTCGCTGTCCACGTAAATCAGTTCCAGGCCCGGCGCCAGTTGGATCAAATCGCCATCGGTCAGCGGGCGGGGCTTAATGACCCGCTGCCCATTGACAAACACTCCATTTTTGCTGCCGCTGTCGGCCAGCACAAACTGTCCTCCCTGCCGCCGCAGCACCGCGTGCAGCCGAGAAATCCAGCGCACCGGAATGTTGATGACGCAATCGGGCGAGCGGCCAATGGTAATATCCTGTTCGGTGTCGTGCAAAATCCACTGATCTTTGATCAGGTCGCCTTCTTTCCAGATTAAAAGAGCCTGTTCAGTTTGTAAATCACGCATAGCTTACTCCTGCTTGACAGCCGCTTGAGAATACGATACTCTAAGATGGTTATTGGTAATTGGTAGTTATTTTCCCCTTTTCTTGGTATTATGACAAATTAGCCTGGCATTTTTGGTTATCTGTATTCAGGTGACTGGCACTTTTTTTGAGAACAGCAAAATCTATAGTTAACCGAGTGCCAGTCACCTTTGGCTGAACGGTGGAGTTACTTTAACCAATTACTAATCACCCATTACCTTCTGAGGGAATGTCTTTGCCTGCCAATCTGCAACCCGGCGAGGTTTTAAGAGAGCGATACGAAATTGTCGGCCTGATTGGGGCGGGCGGCATGGGCGCGGTCTATCTGGCTAACGACAACCGGCTGGAAGGCCGCCAATGCGCCATCAAAGAAACCTTCCCTCTGCCCACCCAAAACCCCGGCATTGCTCAGGCGGCCCGCAAACAATTTTTTAAGGAAGCCTCCACCCTGGCCCGGCTGGATCACCCCGGCCTGCCCAAAGTGAGCGATTTTTTCTCGATTGAGGAGCGCGACTACCTGGTGATGGATTACGTGCCCGGCCAGAACTTGCTGGAGGTGGTCAATGAGGTGAAGCGAGAGGCCCGCTTTTTGGACGAGGAGACGGTGCGCGGTTGGGCCGACCAGATGTGCGACGCCCTGAGCTATCTGCACAGCCGCCAGCCGCCGGTGTTGCATCGAGACATCAAGCCGGCCAACATCAAGCTCACTCCCGAAGGCCGGCTGAAGCTGGTGGATTTTGGCCTGGTCAAGCCGCTGGACCCCAACGACCCCAGCACCCTGACCGGCTTGCAAGGCGCAGGCAGCCTGCCCTACGCCCCCCTGGAGCAGTATGTAGACCACCTGGGCCACACTGATGGCCGCTCCGATCTGTACGCCCTGGGTGCGACGCTGTACCATCTGCTCACCGGCAATACCCCCCCCAGCGCCCAGGAGCGTTTTTTAAACCCGGACTCCCTGCCGCCCATCCCGCAGGTCAACCCGGCCATTTCCCCTGCCCTGGCCGAGGCGGTCATGCTGGCCATGTCCCCTCATCCCAAAGACCGCCCCGCTTCCGTGGCTCAGTGGCGACAAATCCTGCACAGTTCTGATTCCACGATGCCGATGGGCGCAAGCAAGACGATTGCCACCGATTGGCCCACGACGCTGCGGGAGAATTGGTGGTTGATTGGCCTGGCCCTGGCGCTGCTGGCGGCCTCGTGGTGGATGACGTTTTACTCGTAGGAACTGAGGGAGGCCCTACCGGGTAAAACCGCACCCTTATGATTTTCGCTTCGCCTTCCGAAAAAAGTAAATTGGCTTTTATTTCAATGCAACCTAAAATCAAAAGCCGGACTCCTCAAGTCCGGCTTAATCTTTATGCGTAAAAACTTACAAAACTTAGCTCTAATCCTAACAATCACCTTCATCTGGTTCAGCAGTGCTTACTTTGCCGCAGCCGCTCTGTCCCCCGCTCTGGCTCTGGCCGCCGCATTAATAGCCACAATCGCCGCCCTTGTTGTATTTAACCTCTTAGAAATGGACTACGATACAGCCCAGGGCCTCCCTTTTGGGCTGCTACTCACCTTACCGTTTATCTGCATATTTGTAGGTGTTATCTGGTGGATAGCTCACTTGGTAGGTCTCTGGTAAATCAAACCAGCCTATATTGCCAAACCAGCACCAATACTGCAGCAGCAATGACCACTAAAGACCAGAAAAAACGCTGACGCCGGTCCTGATCATCTCTGGAACGAATCGCCTCACCCAATTGAGTTAAAAATTGCATAGGAATTTTCAACGTTTTCATACTTTGAGTATACCGCTCACTCGGAGCGGAGTCAAGCTCACTCCTCATCCGGTTTTATCGTTTCCGGCCAGGGCACGCCGGTAGGTTTCAACAAATGTTTGTGCTTTTCCCGAGACCGAGTCGCCCCATCGGCTGTTTCACCGAGCCGCCGGTCAATGACGCCGGTTTGAAACTGACACTCTATTTAGCCGGGTTAATCCGGTTGAGTACAAGTGACAGGTGACGACCTGTCACTATCATAAAATGGGTCAGCAGTCAGCGGTCGTTTCCCCCGGCTCGGCTTGCCACAGCAGGATGCCCTGCCAGATGCTCACCGCCAGACCCGGCGCGATGGCAATCTCCTCAATATTAGGCAGCACATACACGAACAGGGATACCGCTCCTCCTACCACATACAGCATGCTCAACAGGCGAGGAAAACGGGGGGATGTCCAGCCTGTCCATCCGACCAGCAGCCAGGCCCACCCCAGAAAGTGCCAGCCTGTCGCCGTTACGCCGGCCACGAGGGTGGTCCACACCACCAGCACCGTGGTGGATGTTTCCAGATGCAGTTCGGGATGAAGCAGGTGATATTGGCGGTTGGCCGAGCGGATAGAGGCGACGGCGACCATGGCCG
>CAZDMM010000504.1:0-2948 GCA_964505845.1 uncultured Caldilineaceae bacterium | reverse complement strand
AGCCCCCAGCGCCAGCGACATGCGGCGCGGCGCGTGCTCACCGAGGCGATCCCGGAGGGCCAAAACTGCTGTGATCAGGCTGGCGGCCCCCACCGGCCCGTACAGGAAATCGGCCAGGGCATAAACCAATGGGCCACTGACCTCTTGCAAGTTCCCCGTCAAGTAGATCAACGACGGCACGATAAATGCCACCGCCAGCAGAAAGGAGGCCAGCCCGCCCCATTTCTGTATCGTCACGGCTGAAGTCCTCGCGTCGGCATCTGGGTCATCTTTGAAAATCGTATAGTCTGGCATAGGCAAGCACCCCCCTTGAAAATAGCCTGGTGCATGTCACTGCGAGCCGCAGGCGAAGCAGTCTCCACTCCGGTACGGGGGATTGCTTCGGCCTCCGGCCTCGCAATGACATTTTCATCTTCGCCGGTCAGCCGTCAGCGGTCGGCGGTCGCTTTGCCCGCTCAGGGCCAGGGCCAGCAGGGCAAAGACAAAGGCCAGCGCCGCCACAGCCACATGCCCGGCCAGCATATCCGGCTCTTTAACCAGCCACACTTCCGGGCGCAGCCAGCCCGCGCCGTAGAGCAGGTAGGCCAGCAGCCCGCCGACCAGCGTCCACAGGGCCAGGCGCACCCGGCGGGAGAGGGATTTGCGATTTTGTTGACCCAACCAAAAGCCCAGCCATCCGGCCAGCAGGGTGGCGCTGAGGGCCGAGGCCAGGTCAATGCCGGTGAGGGGCCGGGGGGCGGACGGTAAAGTGGTGGCCGGGGGGGGAGGTTGGGGGATGACCGGGGTGGCCACAGGTGGCGGCGGTGAGGTTGAGGTGGGCGTCGCCGTAAGGGTGGCGGTAGGTTCAGGGGTGGGTGTAGCGGTGGGCTGAGGCGTCACCGGGGTAAAGGTGGGGGTGGGCGGGGCCAGCACCGTCACCCGCAGAATTTGGGATGGGGCGGTTTGGGCGGCAAGGGCCGAAATTTCGATTTCGCCCGGCTCATCCAGGGTCAGACTGGCTTCGGCCATCCCCGCCTGAGTGGGCACGGTTTCCGAGGTCAGCAGCAGCCGCTTGAGGCTGGCTTTGATTTCCACCGGCGTGTCATCCGGCACGATGTGCCCATTTTGGTCCAGAATTGGCCCTACCCGCACTTTGACCGTGACCGGGGCGATGTTGCTTTCCGGCGAACTTTCCACCGCTTCAATCACCAAATTTTGTTCCGGGTTAGGGCCGAGCACGTCCACCAAACGGTAGCCAATCCCCTCCACCGAAACCGGCGACGAGCCGGGGAAGCCGCCCTCGCCAAAGAGCGCCCGCACCGCCGCCTCCAGGTGGGGGGTGGTTTTGCTGTACACCCCAAAGTAGGCGGTCAGCTTGTTCACCTCGGTGGTATCCAGATAATAGGGAGCGTTGAGAGCCAGTACCACCGTAATTTTATCGCGCAAAATGGCGCTCTCCTGGGCCAAAAAGAGCTTGAGGGCGTCGGAATTGCTAAAGCGGCTGGTGTTCAAATCCAGGGCGGCAAAGATGAGCCAATTGGCCGCTTGAATACGCTGGCGCACCTCCTCCGCCGACAGTTGGATAACCGGGTTGGGCTGGTCGCCGGCAGCGGGTGGTTCTTCGGGGGGGGTGAGCACGCCGCCCAGGGCCAATTTTAGCTCCGAGAAGGTGATGGTGCTGATTTGCTCCGGTTGAATCTGGCCGCTGGCCCCTGGCCCGTACAGCCGCAGAATCGTATCCTGCACGGCGTTGCGAGCCAGCAGTTCGGTAGGCTGGCAGTCATCGGTAAAACATTCGCGCACCAGCCGGGTATCGCTGATGATCAAAATTTTTTCATCGGGCCGGGGCGATTGGGGCAGGCGCTGGCGCAGCTCGCCCAGCGAGGGATAGAGCAGGGTGAGGCTTTCGCGGGCAATCTCATTGATGACCGGGCGGGGCTGGCCGGTGATGCCCAGGGCTTGATTCGGGTCTACGGTGAGGCTTTCCACACTGGGTTGGGGATAGAGCTTGAGTTTGAGGCGCAGGATCCGCTCCACCGCGGCGTCAACTTGCTTGGCAAAGGCGGGGTTGTTGACATACTCCGTGCGGAAGAAAAAGATGGTATCCTTGATGTTGGGGAACTGGTCAACCCAGACCGAGCGCAGGGCAAACTGCACCAAACTTAAGACATCGTTGCCGGCCAAAAAAGCTTCTTTGGCAATGCGGCGATGGGGAAATTGGGTCAGCGAGGGGTCAAAATGTTTGCGCACCGCCGGCACGCCCAGGGCATCGCTGATGATGAGGCCGCCCTTTTGCCGCCAGGGGGTGATTTCGGGCAGGTTGAGCAGGGTGCGCATGCCTTCGGCGTCAAAGCTGATGGGGGCGGTAAATTGGCGAATATCGCCCTGAAAGCCGCGATAGCGAATGTGGCTGGACATCAGGGCGTCGGCCATGCCCAGTTGGTCATCCGAGGGATAAACCGGGTGGTTTGACAGGTCGGCCGTCACGTGGAAAAAGGGCGGCAGCTCAATCCGCTGCAATTCCTGGAGCGACTTGTCCACCGTAGCCACCTCGTTGTCGGGCAGGCGGTCGCTGCCGCCGTGGCCGGGAAAGTGCTTGGCCACCGTCGCCACCCGGCCATTGCCGCCCACATGCACCCCGCGAATGTAAGCCCGGCCCATCTGGCTGACCCAGTACGGGTCGCCCCCAAAAACGCGGATGCCGATGTCGCCATTGCCGGTGGGGCGCGGGTCATTGAGCACATCCAAATCAGGCCCCAGCAGCAGGTTAATGCCCATCGCCGCCAGTTCTTCACCCACAATCCGGCCTACGGCTTCGGCTTTGCCGGTGTCCCAGGTGGCCCCAATGGCCATCTGGCTGGGGATGGGGGTGACGCCGCCGGTGATGCGGGTGTAGGGGAAACCATCACCTTCGTGGTCAATGGAGACAAAGAGTGGGACGCCGTTGGTGTTGTAAGCAATGGTTTTGA
>CAZDMM010000503.1:266-5911 GCA_964505845.1 uncultured Caldilineaceae bacterium | reverse complement strand
ATTCACCTCCTCTGTCTCAGCCCAGGCCGGGCCGCCCCTGGTGCTGGCCTTCTATTACGCCTGGTTTGACCAGAACACCTGGGCCTCCGGCCAATCGGTAGATTTGCCGGCCCAACCTTATGCTTCGGCCGACCGGGGAACCATCGAGCGGCAGGTGGGGCAGGCCCAAAGCGCCGGGATTGACGCCTTTGTGCAATCCTGGTACGGCCCCCAGGAATCCGGCAACCAAACCGAAACCAACTTTCGCACTCTGCTCGACGTGGCCGGGGCCAAAGGTTTTAAAGCAGCGGTAGATTTAGAAGTCACCAGCCCCTTTTTGGGCAGCGTCCCCTCCGTCACCCAGGCTTTAACCACCTTGTTAGCCACCCACGCCCAACACCCGGCCTACCTGCGCTACGAGGGCAAGCCGGTCATCTTTTTCTGGCGGCAGCAAAACTTCTCGGTAGAGCAGTGGGCCGCCATTCGCAGCCAGGTTGACCCCAACCACGCCGCCGTGTGGATTGCCGAAGGCACCGACCTGAGCTACCAGGCCGTGTTTGACGGTCACCACCTTTACAGCGTGGCCTGGGCCGCCTCCCCCGCCGATGAATTAGCCAAGTGGGGCAATCGCCTGCGCGGCTACGCGGCCCAAAACGGCGTCAGCCGGCTGTGGGTGGCTACGGTTATGCCCGGTTACAACGACACCCACCTGCCCCGCAGCAATGCCTTTGCGGTTGACCGGCGCAACGGCGATTATTACCGGGCCGCCTGGCAAGGGGCGCTGGCCAGCCAGCCCAATATGATCATCGTCAACAGCTTCAACGAGTGGCCCGAAGGCACTCACATCGAACCCAGCCAGGCTTACGGCAACTTGTACCTGGATATTACCCGCGAATTGGTGACCGGCATGCGCGGCAGCCCGCCGCCGGCCCCGGTCGCCGCTGCGCTGGTGCTGGCCGAAACACCCACCCTCACCCCCACCGCCGAGCCAATCGCCACCCCCGAAGGCCCCTATCTTAAAGCCACCGACGGGGTGAATGTGCGCAGCGGTCCCGATACCACCTATGAGCAGGTGGGCCAGTTAGCCCCCGGCAGCACCATCGAGGTGATCGGCAAAAATGACAAAGGCGACTGGTGGCAAATTAATTTCCCGCGCGACTCCGACAATATCGGCTGGGTGGCAGCCAAAGTGGTTGAGTTTGTGGGCGATGCCGCCGCCGTGCCGGTTGCGCCCACACCCACGCCCTCCCCGGCGGCAGCCGTCCAGGCTCAACAAACCGTCACAGCCACCCTGACCGCTACCGCCACAACAACTACTGGCGCATCAACCTCGACCGCTCCGGTGGTCAAGGTTCCAGAGGGCGGCGTCAACGTTCGCAGCGGCCCCGGCCTCAAATTTGAGTTGTTGGGCCGCCTGGAAGTCGGAGCCGAAGCCCCGGTGACCGGCAAAAATGAGAGCGGCGAGTGGTGGCAAATTAAAGATGAGCGGGGCGAAAACGGCCTGGCCTGGGTGGCCGACGCGGTGGTTGATTTTACCGGCGACGCCGCCGGCGTGCCGGTGGCAGCCAGCCCCGGCGAGCCTACGGCCACGCCTACTATCGCGCCCACGCCCACCCCTACCGCCCCGGTTATCGCCGGCGCCATTGAGGTGACAGAGCCGATCAACGTGCGGGCCGAGCCTTCCACCGAGGGAGATTTACTGGGCGGCTTGTATCAAGGCGACAAAGCCGATGTGCTGGCCGTAAGCCAGGATGGAAAGTGGTGGCTGGTAGAGTTCCCGGCCGGGCCGGAGGGCGTAGGTTGGGTGAGCGCCGAATTTGTGCGCTTTCAAGGCGACCAGGCCGCCGTGCCGATTTTTGGGGTCGGCACAGCTACGCCGACCCCGGCAGCCACCGCCACGCCCACCATTACCTCCACCCCCACCACTCAAATCATCAAACTGACCGAATTCCCCACCCTGGCCCCCACCGCCACCTCCATCTACCAGCCTACGGCCGCCGCTCTCCTGGCTGAACGCACCCCCGATCCCGGCCTGACGGTTATTCCCACTCCGGCGGAACCTCTTTTTGATTGGGGCGATATGCCCTGGGGCATCATTGCCCTGGTCTTGGTGGCCGGGTTTATTTGGTACCAATTTTACCGGCGCAAAAGCCGGTAAATGGTTAAAGAAAGCCAGCCGCTATGGCCTTTGCTAATGTTGAAACCGAAGCCAAATTTATTATTCCTGACCAGGCCACCTTCAATGCTCTGCGCCAACTGACGCACCTGGGCCAGTTTGAGCTAAAACCCGGCGGTGTTAAAACCGTTTGCGACCGTTACCTGGACACCGCCGACAAACAGCTCTTTCAGGCCGGGCTGGCCTGCCGCCTGAGAAATGCGGCCGGGCAGCCGCTCATCACCCTCAAAGCCTTAACCCCGGCCAGCAGCGCCCTGCACCGCCGCGCCGAGGTTGAAACCAGGGTCAAGGCTGATCACACCGAGCCAGACCAGCCCGCGGCCTGGGAAGCGGGCCAGGCCCAAAAGGTGGTGGTAGAAATTATCGGGCAGAAGCGGCTGCAAACCTTATTCACCATCCACCAAACTCGGCAGCAGTTCCAGGTTTGCTGGCAGGGCCAGGCCGTCATCGAGTTAAGTTTAGATGAAGTAGGGCTGCGCCAGCCGGAGGTGGTTGATTTCCGCGAGCTGGAGGCAGAGCTGCTTGAGGCCGGGAGTGAAGAGATTCTGGCAGCGTTTGTGGAGGCCCTGCTGGCGCAGTGGCCGCTCCAGCCCCAAACATACAGCAAATTTGAACAGGCCTGGTCCAATGCCGCCAAAAAGAAACCCAAAAAATCCGCCCCGGCCAAAATCGCCCGGCTGCAGCCGGTCATCGAGTATCCGGTGCGCCAGAGCATCGGCCTGGAACCCACCGACTCCCTGGCCGAAGCAGGCCGCAAAGTGTTGGGCTATCTCTTTGGCCGCATGCTGATCCACGAGCCGGGCGCGCGCCTGGGGAACGATATCGAAGCCCTGCACGATATGCGCGTGGCCACCCGGCGGATGCGGGCCGCCCTGGGGGTGTTTGGCCCCAGCTACCGCAAAAAGGCCATCAAACCCATCCGGGCCGGTTTGCGCACCACCGCGCATATCCTGGGCCGGGTGCGAGACCTGGATGTGCTCCTGGAAAAGCTGCAGCAGTATCAGCAAACCCTGCCTGAGCCGGATCAAGCCGGGCTGCAACCTCTCTGGACAATCTGGCTGGCCCAACGCGACGAGGCGCGCCGCGAGATGCTGGCCTATTTGGGCAGCGCCCCCTATCTCCGCTTTAAACAAGATTTTTTGGAATTTGTCACCCGTGAAGGCAAAGGCGCTAAACCTATCCCGCTGGGAACCCCGGTTCCATTTCAACTCCGGCACGTAGTCCCCCGATTAATTTATGAGCGCTTTGAGGCGGTGCATGCCTATGAGGTGGTGCTGGAGCATGCCTCGTTGGACACGCTGCACCAACTGCGCATTGCCTTTAAGCAGTTTCGCTACGCTTTAGAATATTTTGAGGAAATCCTGGGCCAGGAACGTCACATGGTAATTGCCGAGGTTAAAATTCTGCAAGACCACCTGGGCAACTTAAATGACGCTCGCCTGGCCGGTGAACTGCTGCGGAATTTTTTGGCCGAGTGGGACGAGCGCCAGAAAAAGCTGCCGCTGGCAGAGCGGCAGAGTCCGGCTCAGGTGGCCGCCTACCTGGAAGCAAAACTGGCCGAAAGACAGGCTTTGATCGTTTCATTTCCCCAAGCCTGGGCGCGCTTTAATCAACCCGATTTTCGCCGCAATTTGGCTTTGGCCCTGGCGGTTCTGTAAACTGCTCCAAAACGTTTAAAATAAAAATGCCGGCCTGTAACAGGTCGGCATTTGGCTGAGGTGGCTCAAAAATCAGTTGCGGCCGGCCAGGGTGCGAGCAATCAGCGCGTCTAATTCCTTTTTGCGCTTGCCTTTGCTTTTGGCTAAATTGTCTTTGCCTTTGCCGGCTGGTAAACTGCCCTGCATGGCGGCGTAAGCCACGGCCATAGCGGTAGGCAGGGGTTCTTCTTCAAAGGCTTCTTCCGGGGCTGCCGCCGGCTCTACTGCTTTGACTTCTTCAACCCTTTTGACTTCTTCTGGGGGCGGCGGCGGGGGCAAGAGCGCCTTGATAGACAGGTCAACCTGGCGCTTTTTCTTATTGACCTTGAGCACTTTCACCTTTACCGATTGCCCTACGGCCAGCGTATCTTGCGGATGTTTGATATACTCATGCGTAATTTGGGAGATGTGAACCAGGCCGTCACGGTCGGTGCCAACATCAATAAAGGCCCCATACGGTTCCAGGCGCGTCACCACGCCTTCTAATTCCGCTTCTTCTTCAATATCTTTAAATTTCAAAGTGACCGGTTTTACCATGGTCAGGCTGATCCGGCCTCGCTTGGTATCAACCTTTTTAACCCATACTTCCACTTCCTGGCCCTGGCTGACCACATCGGTAACTTTTTCTACTTTTTGCTTGGAAAGCTCAGAGATGTGAACCAAACCGTCTTGGGGGATGCCAATATCAATAAATGCGCCAAAATCGGCAATATTTTTGACTTTGCCGGTCAGTCGTTGACCGGGTTCCAGGGTATGAATAGAGGGGGATGAGGCCGGGGCAGCTTTATCGCTGCTTGCAAAGGTTGTCTCCGTTGAGGTTGGAGCAGAAACTTCCGGTTCCACCAAGTTTGCTTCAGCCTCGACTGCCATAGCCGGTTCCATTACAGGGGTTTCCTGGTTGCTCATAATTCTCTTCTCCTAACAGCACCAATTTTGCCAAACAATTTCAGTCGTGGCAGCAGATTTTTATGGTGCGGATTGTACTATTTAGAACGAAGCTCGATTATACCATTCCGTTTTAGAGCAGGCAAATATTATAAAATGTTTAACTTTGCTCACATGTAAAGACCCTAAAGGTCTGAGAGACCTTTAGGGTCTGGCGGTATCGCTGAAGCGATCAGGGTTCCGGGCTTCAGTTTAGATTGAGCGGGAAGACCTGCCCGGCGGCCATGTCAAACTCGTAGGCGTTGATATAGTAGTCGCCATTAGGCGAGTGCCCGTTGATAACATAGTGGCCCGGATCCAGGATGAACTGCTGTTGGCCTTTGGGTGGGATCACTTTGGAGTCGTTGGTTGGGCCAATCACGTCTATCACAAAATCTGTGCCGGTATTGTTGATGAAGATGAACAACCCTTTACCAGCCGGGGCCGAGGGGCCGGCCGGGGCCGGCGGCTGAGTGGGCTTGGGTTTGGGCTTGGGGGTGGGGGTTGCCGCCGGAGCCGCAGCCAGGGCCGCCTTGGGATCAAAGGTGTAGCTGTCAATGATCTTGTGCCAGGTAGCTTCCATGCCGCTGTAATCTACGGTGATGAAATAGAGCACAAAGATGATGCTGTCCCGTTGGTGAATGATGAAATCGGCGTCGCCATCTCCATTTTCTTTGGATTGGTAAGAAACCGCTACAAATGTGCCTTCGTCGGAGGTATCTTTTTGCTCCAGCACCTTGTAATCGTCCGCCTTAAAGTCGTCCATCACTATCTGGACTACCCGGTCGATAAAGTCGTTTAGCTCGTTGTTGGTGTAAGGCGTGTCGGGGGTCAAAAATTCAGCATGCACCACCGAGCGTTCATCGCCA
>CAZDMM010000503.1:0-256 GCA_964505845.1 uncultured Caldilineaceae bacterium | reverse complement strand
CCAAAAGAAACCCAGGTTTTATCCCCGTTAATGCCCTCAAAGCTTACCGGCAGGGCAAAGGTGAAGGCCCCAGAAGGATGGCGGTACGGCTCTTCTTTGAAGGGCAAAGGCGTTGCCTCTTCGGTTGGCTCGGCCGTCGCTTCTTCGGTGGCAGCAATGTCCAGGGTGTCGCCGGCCGAAGTTTGGGTTGACTCGGCGGTTGGCTCGGTGGTGACTTCAGCCGTCGCTTCGGTGGTGGCGACCTCTTCGGTGGCCG
>CAZDMM010000502.1:0-5913 GCA_964505845.1 uncultured Caldilineaceae bacterium | reverse complement strand
GCAGAAGCTACCAAAACCGAAAACCTCTTGCCGGGATTAGGGGATTTGGGGATTTTATCTTAAGGTGACAGGCACTTATCTTCAGAAGCGCCTGTCACCTGGCTTTCGTCTTATTCCCGATCGAGTCTATAGCATCCCCTCGCTGCACACAATAAGCGGCAGATCGTCGCTCTCCACCCGGGCGGTGTGCCGGGCTGCTGCCTCACGCAGGTTGTGCCGGATATACAGCCGCTCCAACACCGCCAGTAAATCTTGACCGCCCACTTCGGCCCGGCGCAGGGTGTTCAATTCGGCTCGCACGGCTTCGCTGATGGGGGCGCGAAAAGCGCCTTCAAAGAGGGTAATTTGGGCGCGTAAATCCTCGTCGTCAACCTGGCTAAACAGCGCTCGCAGCTCACGCAAGACATAGCGTTGACCTAGCGTCAGGGAGACAGCATGCCGTTGTTCGGCCCGGCGAGCCTGTACCGCCGCCGCAAACTTTTGCCTGGTAGCCATCACCCGTTGGTTATGCCCCTGGGGCAGCGGCGCGGCCGGCGTATCGGGGTGGCACTTGAGCAGTCCCAGGATTCTCGGAATATCCTGGCTGATCACCTCGCCGGCATCATCTACGAGGTACAGTTGCCGGTACAAACCCGCCCGGCACAAGACGATGGCTCCTCCGCTAAGGTGAGCGACACTTTCAAAGCGTCGCTCACCTGAAATTTCAAGCTGCCGCCCGCAGCGAATCCCATCACGCAAGCGGCTAATCCGCTCAAAGGTGGCCGGCTCTTGCGTCTGCAATTGGCGGATGATTTGTTCCGCTTCGTTCAGATCCACAAACTCGTCCTCACCGTCCTCTTCAAAACGGTCAACCGTACCATCCCGATAAATAGCATAGAACGCCTCTTCGTTGAGCTGCTCACTTGGGTCCAATATGGCCGCATCTTCACCGATGGTCTGGTGAATCTCATAGATGCGCCTGCTCAGTTTCTCCCGCAGCCCCAGGTTGCGCTCCAGTTCGGTCTCCGGCAAAAAGTTAAAACCAAAAACCTCGTCATGCGCTGTCCCAATCCGGTCTACCCGGCCAAACCGTTGGATCAGCCGCACCGGGTTCCAGTGCAGGTCATAATTGATAATCTGGTTGCAGTCTTGCAAGTTTAGCCCCTCGCTCAAAACATCGGTGGCGATGAGCAGGTCAATTTCAGGTGTGCCCGGCGCCGGCCGGTGTTCCGGGTTAGAGCCGGGTGAGAATCGTCCCACAATTTGGGCCTTGCTCTTGTTCTGGCTGTAGATGACCTCGATTTGAAGTTGACCGGCACTTTCAAAGTGCCGGTCAACTGCGAGCTGCTGGTGGAGATAAGCCGCTGTATCGGCGTATTGGGTAAAAATCAGGCACTTACGCTTGCTCAAAGGGGGTGTGCTATCTACCCCGGCGTACAGCCAGGCCAGCAGCGTTTGCAGCTTGGCGTCTTCGGCGGGCGTAATCGGCTCGATCAAGCGCAGCATCTCCTCAATCACTTGCAAATCGTGCTCGATGTCGGCTCGCAGCGCATCGGCCCGGAAATCCTCCAGTTTATACCGCCCGCTGACCGCTGTCAGAGCATCAAACAACTCTTGCTCATCGTACCGGTCAGACTCATACAGGATGGATTGCGCCTCCTCGCCGGCGGGGACAATGCCCCGGTCCATCGCCTCGATAAAAGTGCGGTGAGAGGCGAGCATGCGCTGCAAGGTACGCCGGAAGGCGTGGACGCTGGATTCAAACCGTTTGAACAGGGAAATCCGCATCAAGCCGCGCAGGTTGATGCCGGCGCGTTGAAGTTCATTATAGGGGGAGCGGTTGCGCCGGGCCGGTAACACATAATGCCACAACCCATAGCGGGCATAGAGTAAGTGGTGGGCCAAGTGACCGGCACTTTGAAAAGTGCCGGTCACTTGATTAGCGCCGATATACCCCTTCAGTTGCTCATACAGCCCACGATAGGTCGCCTCAATGCTGTACTCAACGGTGCGCAGTTGCCGTTTAGGGAAGAACTGCGGCCGCCCGGCTACTTCAACATAGGCTCGTCGTTCACCCCGCCGGTACGGTTCAAAATTATCGGGGTCTACCGGCTGATTGGTTTCGGCATCGAAGCCGTACCAGCGCAGGATGTGCTGGCGGGTGCGGCGGATTAGAATGTTGGACAGCAACGCCGGGAGGGGCCGCTCGCCGGCCTCAGCCAATCTAAAATAGTGGCGCAGGTCAGGCGGGTCAACCGGCAGCATGGTCACGTCGCCCCGGTGAAACAGGCGCAGTTGGTTGTAAATATCCCAGACCGACTTATCCCGCGGGGTGGCGGTCAGCAGGACGCAGCGGCGGTCGCCATTCTGGAGAAAATCTTGCAAGACGCGGTAGCGCTGCGTGCCGGTATTGCGAAAGTTGTGGCTTTCGTCAATCAACACAAAATCACGATCCCGAAAGCGCTCCTGATCCAGGAGCAGATTTTCGTCATTGTCGCCCGTGCGCAGCAGCCCCATTGAGAGAATCCGGGCATTAAGCTGGTAAGCTTCGTTGTAATGCTCCCACATCTCCTGCAAGGGCGCCGGGCAGATCACCAGTGGCCGCGCTCCTTCGGCCCGCTCAAAGTGCTTGACAATGGCCGCTCCGATGTAGCTCTTGCCCAGTCCCACCACATCGGCGATGAAGCAGCCGCCGTACTGCCGGATCATTTGCACCGCCTGGCGCACGGCATGCCGTTGGAAATCGGCCAGGGCGGCGGTAATCTCCGACTGCCACAAAAACTCGGCGGTTTGGCTGGCCTCCAGCCGGTCACGCACCAGCTCATATAAGGTTTGGAGGTAGATATCGTAAGGCGTCACCTGGGCCAGCGGCCAACCGTGGCGCAGCTCTTGCATCAAGTGCTGGTCAAAGGGTTCGGCTTCGTCCCACAACGTTTTGAACCACTCTGTCAGCGCCGCGTGGTTGTCATTGCCGTGGACGACTACGTTTAATTCGGTGTTGTGGCAAATCCCGCTCAGGCTCAAGTTGCTGGACCCGACCAGGGCAATGCCTCGTTCTGGCCGGGGCAAAGGTCGCCCGGCGGCGTCATAAATGGGGCCGTAGTCAAAGATGTAAGCTTTGGCATGTAGCCGGCCCCGGGTGTAGACCCGCACTTGCAGCCGCCCTTCCTCAATCAGACGGACCAGGGTTGTGGCCAAAGCTTCCGCTGCATCGGTTTGATCCATCGCCGCCAGGTTGCGCCCGGCAGCAGCAGCCGTTTCCGTCACCCGGTTCTGACGCTCGACCCGCTGCGGATAAGCCTCGGCCTCGACCGCCCCGGTGATTTGGTCCAGCCGGCGATATCCTTCCGCAATCTGCTCAATCGTCTCCCGGCTGCTGGTATTGCCGATAAGTAGCCGTAGCTCCTGCACGTTAACCAGCACATCGGCCACCGCTTCCAGGCCGGACAAAAAGAAGTAACCCACTGCGAATTTGGCCGCCTGGCTACCGGGCAGCGTTTCGCAGATGTAATCAACTAATTTTTCATTCCGGTTGTCAATGATGTCGTGGGTGGGCATAAGTCTCCTGTAAAGTGACCGGCACTTTCCAAGTGCCGGTCACTTGGACGCCAACAAATACGGCTCGATGCCTGCGGGTAACTTATCCAGGCCGGCCAGATAGTTTAACACAAACTGGCGATAGGCTTCGCCGGTAGCAAACTGCGCTCGCGCAAAAGTTGCGTCAAATAAAGTTCCCTCTCGCGCCCCTATCCACTCGTGGTAATTGGAATAAGGCCACTGGGCCAGATCAGAGACAAGCCCATGCTTGACCGGGTTGGCGTGGATATAGCGGCACAAGTGTAACAGATACTCGTGCCTGTCTACATGGATGGCTTTGAAACGGCCCTCGAAGAGCGTGCCGCTGTGGCCGTAACGTTTATTAAAAGCTTTGGTATAGCTGTTAAAGACCCATTGGGGCGCCAGGCCCGCTGTTTCCGGGCCGTCCTGGCGCAGCAAAAAGTGGTAATGGTTGGGCAGCAGGCAGTAAGCAATGACGGTGATGAGCAACTCACGGCAATATTTCTTAACCTGGCGCAGCACGAAGAGGTAGTTTTCGCCTTCTCGAAAGATGGGCTGGCGGCCGCTGCCCCGGTTATAGATGTGGTAATATTCTCCCTGCGCAAATTCTACTTTTCGAGCTGGCATAATACCTCTCTCTTAAGTGACCGGCACTTGCAAAGTGCCGGTCATTTCTGTTTTACGTGACCGTCACCTCCGAGGTGACGGTCACGTTCGGTCACTTGACCGTGGCCTCATCAGGCCGATTTCTGCTTCGGTCAAGCCGTAGAGTTGGCAGACCAGTTGGTTCAACTCTACCTCCCACCCGGCGACTTGCGCCCCATTACGTGACCGGCGCTTTTTAAGTGACCGGCACTTGCAAAGTGCCGGTCATTTCTGTTTTACGTGACCGTCACCTCCGAGGTGACGGTCACGTAAACCGATCTCAAATGCCATACAGCCGAGCCACCCGCTCATTGATTTCTGCTTCCCAATCAGCGACTTTTGGACCTTGACCTCTTGCATCTACGCACTTTTGTGCGAGTTTAATAATTATCTGACGTTCACTAGAAGAGGCGTCAGGAATAGGTAGCTTGCGAAAATTAACCCATTGGAGCATCAATCTGCCGCCTCTATTTTCATCACCCAGTACAGCACAGGTCAGTTTTGCGTAATTCCAAGCCCAGCTTGAGTTGAGAACTCCCAACAAGTAAAGATCATTAAGCGGTATAAAAAAAGCTTTGTTATTTGTAAAAGTCCCATTGGTATCAAAAGCAAACCGTGGTTCTTTACAGATTTCCGGATATACAATTTTAGGCAAGTCAAATAGATCGTAATAAGTACACGCACGTAACTCCCACCAATAGTTACCTTGATCCTGACGTCGTTCCAACTCATACTGCCATTGTGATAAATATTTAAAGATCGCGGGATATCTTTTTATATTCACACCTATCTTAGTAACGATCAACCATTTATCCCTATCTTCAAGCCGCCATCGCCGTACATCATCACCAACTGCGAGAGATCTGATTATTTCGTCACTTTTCGGATCGGCGGCGATCAACTCAGCTCGTTTACGCCCATCAATTTCAAAAGCAGCATTAAATCCAGTCTTAATTCCATAATAAATCTGTCCTTTGATATATTGATCCAAGGAGATAGAATTTGTTTCCATTTTCTTTAAGATGGTTGCGCTGCCCAAATCTGTCAACATCCATTTCTTTCCATCAATCAAGTTACTAGGCAGGAGTTGTCCAACTTGTTTTATTACGGCACGAACATCTGGGTAAGGCGATTCCAGAGATTTGACTTGGGTAAATGTAAAATCAGACTTTTGCGTGTCTTTTTTGGTGACAAAAATCATTGGGAAAGTCGCAGCGGTTTCAAAAACGGGTAATTCGCCAAAATCGGTGATACTGATGACCTGAAAATCAGCCAAGTGTGCTCGCAGTTTTTCACCATAAGCTGCCCGTAACCATTTATTGGAGCTAATAAAAATCAGCATTCCACCCGGTTTGAGCAGTTGCAAGGCGCGGGCGTAAAAGTATACATACAGGTCGGCAGTGCCGTTATACGCTTCAGGATAAATGGGCTTGAGTCGAGCCTTGTAGTCACTGCCCAGTAGCTCCTGGCGCACATAAGGAGGGTTAGCTAGGATGATGTCAAAGCCGCCGGGGTTCAAGTGACCGTCACCTCGCAGGTGACGGTCACTTTGAGAGTGCCGGTCACTTTGGGCAAAAACTTCGGCAAACTCTACGGCCCAGTCAAAGCCACCGCCGCCACCTTTGGGGTGGGCCCAGGCGGCAATCTCTGCTCGCAGCTTGTCAATCTCGCCACGTAGGGTCAGCTTTTCCGGCCCGTGGGCTTCCAGGTACTCACCTTTCAGGCGGAAAT
>CAZDMM010000501.1:0-5945 GCA_964505845.1 uncultured Caldilineaceae bacterium | reverse complement strand
TTAGCGCCATGACCAGCATTAGGCTGAATCCTGCCAGAGCAATGCGTGTGCGGGCGCGCCGCCACAGCAGAAACATGCCGACAGCGCCGAGTCCACTGCCCAGCGCCAGGCCCAGCGGCCAGGAAAATGGCTTCGCGGGGGAAGGGGTGGCGAGTGCAGGCGGGGCGGCGGCGAGATGAGACCCTCCTGAGCTATCAAGCACGGTCAGGTTGGGCAAGGGCTGCTCCTGGGGAAACAAGCCCGATGCGATGCCCCAGCGCCAGGCGCCGGCCTGGGGAAATTCCAGGGTGGCCTGGTAATGCCCTGGGCCGCCCACAGCCTCGGCCTTAACCGAGAGGCTTTGCCGGCTTTGTAAATGGATTGCCTGCACCGTCACCCCATCATAGCGCCAGGGGGTGCGCCCGTGCTGGCGGATCATAAAGCCAAACTCAAAGGGTTTCCCGGCGACCACTTCCCCCGGCCACCGATCCAGCGTCACCACCGCCCAGCCCCCGGCAAAGGTGGCCGGAACCAGCCACAACAGAAGGCCGCTCAAGAACACCAGCCCGATGAAAAAGCGTTGGTAAAGTTTAGGCTCCATAAAAGTTTCCCCCCTTGATAATTTTTAGAGTAGGGCAGAGCAAGATTTTCGGATTATAAGGATAAAAAATCCTTTCATTCAGTTGATCCCGCTCTAAATCTGGGCCATATTGTTAAATCTGCCAATCAATCGGTGTTACGCTACAAATACACCGTCCATCTCCACCGGGTTCCAGCCTTACCGCAGCGACTCGGCTATTTTGACCGCTTCCTCCAGGGTCAGGTCGCTTTCCAGGCGGTAGGTGATTTCGCCTTCCGTCCAAATCAAAACCCGCCCTTTGACCAGCCGCCGCAAATCATACTCTACCTGGTTGCCGCGCCGGATTTGCAGGATGTAAGGCCCTTCGGCCCAGATAGCCCGCTGCCCGTTGACGCTCGTTTCCTGAATTACGGTTGGCTCGCCCTTTTGGGCAAACGTACCCGGCCCAAGCTCGTGCAAGCTCAGGCGCACCTGCCCCGGTTGAGCAGAGTCTAACCAGACCAGCACCACCACCGGCCCGTTCATCTGCTGTAAAAAGACGCGTTCCGGTGGTCCCAGGTCGGCCGGGTAGCCGGGCAGGCGAATGGCAAAACCGGCTCCTTGCGCTGCTTCGGCCAGAGTTGTTTCACCGGCCAAATCCAGCAGCGAGGCCAGCGGGGTGGGGGTAGGGTGAGGCGTAGCTGTGATGGGTTTCTTTTCTAACGCTGCTGGTGCGGAAGTTGGCGTTGGGGTAGGCGTGGGTTCCCCCAGCAAGATGCGAATTGCGCCAATTTGTAAAAACTCGATGACTCTGGCCCGAACCTGGGGCACCGCCAGCAGCCCGCCCAGAAGGAGCAAAATTACTAAAACAACCCAGGCTAAACGTCGGGAGGTTGATGCTCGGAGTCCAGGCTTCAAGCGGGACTCTTGAATCAGCCGGGCGCGAACTGCGCCGCTTAAGTCGGGCGTGGCCGGATAGGGGAAAGTTTGAGCGGTGCGGCGCAGGCGGGCTTCCCAGGCTTCGTCTGGTTCCGGGCCGCCGCTGCGGCTAATCAACCAGTCGCTCATACGGTACGTTCCTTCCATAAGCCGGGAAACTCGTGTTCTACCACCTGCCGCAGCCGGACCAGAGCGCGGCTCAAGCGGGATTTGACCGTGCCGGGGGCAATGCCGGCGGCCTCGGCGGTTTCGGCCACCGACAGTTCCAGAAAATAGCGCAGATAGATGATCTCCTGGTCGGGCTGGCTCAAGCGTTGCACCGCTTGCCACAGGCTTTGAGCCTCCACTACCGGGAGCGACTCCTCCGCTGAAGCGGTTATGGGTGGCTCGGCGGCAGCGCCAAAGAAGCGCTGCACCGCCGCCCAATAGCGGCCCAGGCTGCGGCGGCGATTGTAGGCCAGGTTGGTGGTGATGCGCAGCAGCCACGGGCGCAGCGGCCGCGCCGGGTCAAAGCGAGGCAGGGCGTGAAAGGCCCGAATGAAGGTTTCCTGGGCCACATCCTGGGCCTCGTCGGCCTCGCCCAGCAGCAAATAAGCCAGCCGGAAAACCGCTTCCTGGTGCCGGGCCACCAGGGTTGTCCAGGCGGACTGGTCGCCCTGGCGAGCATGTTGAATTAGAGTCTGTTGTTCGTGGGCAGTTGTCCGTTGCGGGTCACTCATGCGTTAACCACTGACAACAGACTACAGACCAATTTTGTTTTGCTCACGTGAGCCTCTCCGGGGAGGTTCTTTCACCCTATTATACACCACTCCGTTGGGAGGGGTTCCCAAAGACCGCCGACAGCGGATCGCTGACCGTTGAGAATCTTAATGCCTGGGGTAGAGTGAGGAGAGGTTGAGCCGCGAGGGATCAATATTGAAAAATTACGCCTGCTTGTTTGAAATCAAAGTTGATTGGCCAGAGGGTATCGTGATTGAACTTGGCCCTTAACAGGTCAGCGCCACCCAGATTGGCCCCACTGAGGTTAGCTCCGCGCAGGTCGGCCTCAACTAGGTTGGCCTCGCTCAAGTCAGCCTGGCGGAGGTTGGCTCTGCTCAAAGTGGCGCTCATCAGGTTAGCGCCCCTCAAAGAAGCCCCGCTCAAGTCGGCCTCAGTCAAGTCAACACCGGTCAGATCAGCCTGGCCGAACCAAACCCCATCAGCTTGGCCCGGCTGAAATCGGCTGCTCTCAAATCAAGTTGACTCAAGTTATGAAAGGATAAGTCAACCCTTGTACAGGCCGGTAAACAAGCTAAGGTTGTGACAGGTGTTGGCGTGGGCATGGGTGTTGGGGTAGAACATCGCTGAGTAGTGTATTCCCCATACAAAGCTACTACTGACTTATCCGCATCCATCGTAATCGTTATGGTTCCAGCAACCGCTCCAGGGATGCTGGTAGCCAAATCATTCCCATTACTGGCATAATACCATCCGGAAAATCCAAGTAAAAGCCACTTTCGGTACATTCCGGTCGCTCCTGGGGCGAAACTTGTAAGGTTACCACCGTGCCGGCGGCATAGGCGCCATCTTCAGCCGGTAATGGAGATTCTCCTGGTGAGCTATCTTTCGTGATACATAGACGTGCGCGGAGGTTAAGGAGTTCCCGAAAAAACAAACGGAAAATAGCAGCCAGGGTTAAGATAGGGTGAAAGCTTAGATAACGCTTTGCTGGCTAGCTGTTTTAACGTGTATAATGCAGGCCATTTTAATTTAGGAGGCAAATCTACGTGTCGGAAAGAAATCAACTTATCGGTCGGCGGGTGGACGTGCTAGACAAAGGTTGGATTGAACTCCAGGATGTCATGGGGGATGATTTGGCCATTGTCAACGCCGCTCGCGTCTCTTTTTTAGGGGAAAGCAAGGGTGATGAAGCGGATAAAAAGCTGCTCTTTTACCTGATGCGCCACCGCCACACCAGCCCCTTTGAGCAGGTGGAGTTTAAGTTCAGAGTCAAAGCGCCCCTCATAGTCTGGTAGATTGATATCTCATCTCTATTGACGGAAAGACTATTGAATTAGTTAAAAAAGGCGTTATCAACTTCGTTGATGGGGAGTATCGCTGCCCCCTACTCAGTGATGGGATAGGTGAAACCTCTCAAATTCGGTAGACCCTAAGTCAAAAGATATGGGAATACCGAGCCAAGCCCTTAAACTTCAGGGAAGGTGTAACGACTAGACGGGAGGGAACTCAGTAGAGTTCAAGGTATAGTCTGAACTTACGAGAAATCGTAAGAGTTGTTCAGAAATGAGACAACCACTAACCATAGGTTAGGAGTAACATATTGGGCAATGGGTGCGGCATCGAACTTGGCATGTGAATGCCCAGTCGGGCAGGTACACTCCTTTTACCGAGAATGATTTTTATGTGCCGCAGGTGTGGCGGAAGCAATCCAAAGACAACAAGCAGGCCAGCGAAGGCGAAGTTGACCCGGAGGTAGGCCAGGAATTAACGCGAGAGCTGATGGCCCACTACGAAAAAGGCTTTGCCCTGTACGAACAGGCGCTGGCCGCCGGGGTAGCCAGGGAGCAGGCTCGCCTGTTTTTACCGGGTTTCTCAGTTTACTACATCTGGGTGGCTAAAGTAGACGCTCACAACCTGCTCCATTTTCTCAGCCTGCGCATGGCTCCTGACGCCCAGGAAGAAATCCGTGTATATGCTCAGGCGATTTATGAGCATTTCCTCAAGCCAGCTTTACCCTGGACGGCTGAGGCGTTTGAGAAGTATGTAATTCAACCTCAAAACTCTCGGACGTGATGAGCGTGGTCAGGTAGATAATTTTTTGGTCGTTCTCAACTGCCGGCCGGCCACGTACATCAAGAATCTCGATGATTTGGCGTTTGGCCTTAACCGGTTCGTCATCGTGCTCGAACGAGAGGTTCAGTTTACCGATGAACTCGGAAATTGCCAAAAGCTGATCATGGCTGACGGCGACGGAGAAGTGCTCGATATTTGCCGGAGAGCCAGTATAGGCCGACCAAGGAGTGCTCTATCGTAGGTTAAGGGTACGTCGAGGAGCTGGAGCGGGCGGCGTGGGCGGCGCGTTATCATCAAGCCCGGCCACGTGGCGGCGCTTAAGCTGCTGCTTCAACACAGTTTCGATGCGCTGGATCATCGGGGCGTCGAGCGGGGTGGCCAGGGTGTAAGCCTGCCCAACGGCCTGCGCCCGGCCGGTGCGGCCAATGCGATGCACGTAATCTTCCGGCTGCATGGGCACATCGTAGTTCACCACGTGGGAGATACCGTCCACATCAATCCCCCGCGCGGCAATATCGGTTGCCACCAACACGCGGGTGCGCCCGTGTCGAAACGCTTCCAAAGCGGCCACCCGCTGATTTTGGGAGCGGTTACCGTGGATAACCCCCGCCGAAATCTGGGCGCGCTGCAAATGGTGCACCACTTTATCGGCCCGGTGCTTGGTGCGGGCAAAAATCAGCACGCTCTCCAGGCTGTCATCTTTAAGCAAATGCTCCAATAACTTAACCTTCAAATGCTCCGGTACCGGATACAACACCTGGGTGATGGCCGGTGGGGTGATGCTCTTTTCCACCCCCACCCGCACCGGCTGGCGCGTTACCTCGCCGGCCAGCTTCATGACCGGCTGCAGCGTGGCCGAGAACAGCAGAGTTTGCCGTTCTTTGGGTAACACTTGCACGATGCGGCGAATGTCCGGCCAAAAGCCCTGATCCAGCATCCGGTCAGCCTCATCCAGCACCAGCACTTTTAGCTCGGTGAAAGTAACGTTACGGCGGGTAAGATGATCCAGCAGGCGGCCAGGCGTGGCGATCAGGATGTCAACGCCCTGCTTGAGGGTCTGCTCCTGGGGGCCAATCCCAACACCGCCGTAAATCACGCCGACCCGCAGGGACAGACCATGACTTAACTGCCTGGCCTGGTCGGCCACTTGCAAGGCCAGCTCACGGGTTGGCGTCAGGATCAGGGCGCGCGGCTGGCGCAGGCGCGGTGAGGTAATCAACTTTTGCAGCAGCGGCAGCAGAAAGGCGGCGGTCTTGCCGGTGCCGGTCTCGGCGGAACCGAGAATATCGCACCCCTTTAAGGCAGGCGGAATAGCCGCACTCTGGATGGGCATGGGGCGCTCAAAGCCCATGGCTTGCAGGTTGCGCTGCAAACGCGGCTCAAGCTCAAAATCTTTAAATAGCATAAAACTCCTATAATGCGGCGAATATTTTGTCGAAGTGAACAGCCGCCAGGACACGTCGAGGGGTCAGGCAAATAAAACGCCGCCTCAGTCATCAGACCGGGCGGCGATGATAATCCGGATTTATTTGCTAACTATGTAAAGTATATCAGAGAGATGATGCTGTGTCAAAAGTGGGTGCTAGATATTTTTCGGTATTTCCCACATAGCGTGGATGACTGGTGTCCAAACTCAGTTTGGACACCCAATTGCGTGGCGAAACTCAGTTTCGCC
>CAZDMM010000500.1:0-5946 GCA_964505845.1 uncultured Caldilineaceae bacterium | reverse complement strand
CGGTAAACGGTACGACATTTTTGGCTATGGCGGCGGGGCCAAAATGGCTAAAGAAGTTGGGGTTGATTTTTTGGGTGAAGTGCCGTTAGAGCCGCAGATTCGGGCCGGCGGGGATGAAGGCAGCCCCATTGTGGTGCGTGCGCCCGAAGCGGCGGCGGCGCAGGCCATTCGCGATATTGCGCAAAAAGTAGCGGCGGCGGTGAGCGTGCAAAATTTAGTGCACACCCCACGCCAATTCCAGGCCGATCCAACCCTATCTATTTTGAACTAAACTCTGGGGGTGCGAAAGCTGTGCTTTCGCATGTCAAAGCTACGCTTTGACACTCATTCGATAGCTACCCTAAAAGCTATGCTGTGCTTCTTGAAAATCAAAAAGGGCATAATCGCAGGGATTATGCCCTTTTTAGCGCCGGTTGGTTTCTAACTCAATTCAAAAAGGACAGGGCTGACAAGACCTCTCCACCAACAAGGATGTAAGCATGAACTCCACCCCTGAAGTGATGATTGAAAAAATTGAAAACAGCTACACTCGCCTGGTGCGCCTGTACCGCAGTGTGCCGGTTACAAAATTGATTGAACCAGTGCTGTTAAACGGCTGGTCGGTCAAAGATACCCTGGCCCATATTGCGGCCTGGGAGTGGCGCTGCGCCTCGCTGCTGAATCAGTCGCACCACACCGATTTGCCTCTGAAGGCCAAGCCCGACGTGGATGCCCTCAACCGGGAAAGTTACCAGGAGCGGCAGGAGTGGGGTTGGGAGGAGGTCGAAACTGATTTTCGGCAGGCCCATCAGACTTTGCTGGAGGCCATTCGGGCGCTGCCGGCAGGCCGCTTAAATGACAGATTCATCCAGCAGAGTATTGCCGAGGAAACCTGGGAACATTATGAGGAACACTTGCCGGAACTGGAGCAGTGGCACAAGCGAATTTAAGCGTCAAGGGTTATGTGTTAAAGTGTCAAGTGTCACGTAGAAACAACTACCCGGCACCCGACGCCCTTCACCTGGCCCAACTGATTTGCTCATCCCACCAGTTGCGGTCGCCGTAAGGGGCGCGGTTGGGCGGGGTAAAAACTCCCCCATCAAAATTAAACACCCGGTGCGTCTGGCCGTTGGCTACATTTAATAACCAGATGCCCCAATTATCCCCCCGGTTAGAGAGAAAAGCCAGCCACTTGCCGTCGGGAGACCAGGCCGGCAGACCGTCCACCGCCGGGTCATCGGTCAGGCGGCGGCTATTGCTGCCATCACTATTCACCACATACAAATCCCAGTTGCCGTTCAAATCAGACATATAAGCAATCTGCTCGCCCGCCGGCGACCAGTCGGGCGATTTGGCCCGGGCATTGTTTAAGATAGGCTTGGAGTCAAACTCGCTGTGGTCCAAATCGCCCACCCACAAGCCGCATTGATTGCCGGTATTATCGCAGCTTTCAAAGGCAAAGCGATAGCCGTCGGGCGCAAAGGTAGGTGACTTGCCTTCCCGGCGCAGATTCTTTTCGGCCGAGCCGTCGGCCCAAATGGTGTAAAGCCGCCAGAAGCGGTCGCTCTCACGCTGTGAGGAGAAAATGACCCGATTTTCGGTGGGCGACCAATCAGGCAAGGCGTCTTCCCAAAAGCCGCCGATACGGTAACGCGGGTCGCCGGCCAGATTGCTGGTCAACAAGGAGCGGGGCGTGGTTTGCTCGCCCCAGGCCCGGAAAGCTATTTGATAGGTGCTGGTTAACACATTCAGGGCCGGCTCTGAGACTCCCTCCAGGGGGAAGATTTGATGATTGGAGCCGTCGGGCTTGATGAGATGAATTTCGTAGCGTTCACGATTGGAGGCGGCGTTAAAAAAAGAAAATGCGATGACGCCGCCCGGTAAAGGCTGTTCTGCAGCCGGTTTGGCCTGGGCTGGCTCGATCAGAGGCGTGGGTTGAGCCATGGGCCTCTCGGTTGCCGCCGCCAGGGTAGGGGCGCTTGCTTGCGCCAACCTGGTTGCAGCCGGGGTGAAGGTCGGCAGTTCATCGCCCAGGGTTACATGGCTGGCAGTTGGCGAAGGGGGAGGGGTGGGAGCATCGGTGAGAGGGGCAAAGTTCTCACCGGCCACCTGGTCTTTAGCGGACTCTACCGGGTTTATTTGGGTGATGATAGTTGCGCCGGGTAATTGCCCCTGAATCACCGTCCAGGCGCCAAAGGCAAACAGGGCAATCACGGCGGCGGTACCCACCGCGTTGAGGACTCGTCCGGGGGCTAGCCAGCTAAAAATGGAAGGGCTGGCCGGCGTTTCGGCCAGCGCCTGGCGGACTCGCTGGCGCAGGGCGGATGAAGGGGCCGGCTGCCCCAAAGCGGCATGCAGAGTCGGCTTTAGCTCCAGGGCCAGGCGCCGGGCCACTTCAAGCTGGTAGCGACAGGCGGGGCAGATAGACACATGGGCTTCCACCTGCTGCCGCTCCAGGGCGGAAAGCTGCCGGTCCAGGTAGGCCTCCAGGGAGTCCGTCACATGGTTAGTGGGCATGGGGGGCCTCCAGCAGCTCCGGCATGGTCATACCTTTTTCAATAAGCATCTCGGCCAGGCGGCGGCGGGCGTTATGCAAGCGGGAGTAAATGGTTCCCTCTGGGCAATTCAACATAACCGCAATCTCTACCGCCGGTAGTTCCATATAATAGTGCAATGTAATTACCTCGCGCAAAGGCGCGCTCAACTTTTGAACCGCTTCCCACAGGGTATGCCGGTATTCCCCATGCAAGATGCTGTTCTCCGGGCCGGGCCTGAAATCGGGCAGGTCAGGCGTTTCTTCGCTCTGGCGAAACCAGGGGATTGTTAGCAACTGCTTGCGGCGCAGATAGCTGCGGCAGTAGTTTAACGCAATCTGGTACAGCCAGGTGCCAAAACTGGCCCGGTTGGGGTCAAAGCGATGACGCGCCTTATAAGCCCGCAGAAAAGTTTCCTGCACTACATCTTCGGCGGATTGGGTTTGCTGCACCATGGCCCAGGCCAGCCGGTAGATGATGGGGGCATGCCGGTTATACAGTTCATCAAAGGCGCCGGCATCTCCTTGTCGCCAGCGTTCAATGAGCGCACTTTCTGTTAGATTTTGCTCAAGAAGGTTCTTCTCTTGCACGCTATTATACGTTGCTACTTTTCAAAACCTTTTAAATCCGCCGCTAAAATTACTTTATGATAGCATGGTTTGATTAAAACTGCTTAAAATTTAGGCGTTAACTAACCGTCACATAGCCAACGTTTTATCAATCTCCCTAATCTTAGTAAGGTGCGTTGCACTTTGCAAGCACGACGCACCTGTACACGCTATACCAACATGAGCGTTGGGTACGAGATGCAGCATCGTCATCTTATGTCATCATTAACTTTACATATTACGTTTACATATTATAATATAAGAAGCATATTTCCATCGGAGTTGCCACCTATGAGCTTAAAAAAGCGGTTGAGATTAACGCTGCCGGCGATCGGGCTGTGCCTGACTCTGCTTTTAATAGCTGCCTGTAACAATACCGGCGAGACGGTTCCCGGAGATTTACCGGAGATTCGCACTCAACTGTTGGTCCGCGCTCCTGATAAGCCGCTGCCGCCCAACAAAACTGTCACCGTCAAATCTATGATTGAAGCCAAAAACGGTGTTTCTCACGTGGAACTGTACCTGGTTAAACTGTCTGAACCGGGAGGGGCGACGCTTTTAGACAATACGCTCCTGCGCTCCGACGCGGCCGCTTTTGGCCAACCCGTTTTTACCGCTGCCCAACCCTTTACCCCGCTACGAGCCGGGCATTATGTGATTAAAGTGGTCGGTTATAACACCCAGGGCGGCAAGATGGAGTCGGAGTCCATTAGTTTTGAGGTGACTAACCCGTAGAAGGAGAGCTACCGTGCTTAAAAATTTTTGGCAAAACAGACTCATTGTCAGCCTGACGCTGATTGTGGTGCTGCTGCTGTTGCTCATCAGCGCCTGCAACCTGATTGATTTAGGCGGCAGCCAGACTCCCGTTCCCTCGGCCCAGCCGGCCATTTTGGCCCCGCTTGAGAATGTTAAAGTGCTGGCTAACGCCCCGGTACAAATTCAGAGCCTCCAGCCCGGCGCCAACATTTCCAGGGTTGAGTTGTTGGTGCAAGGCCCTGATTCCACAACCGAAACCCTGGTGCGGGCCGATAAACCCACCGACGGCGTAGTGCTCCAAGAGTGGACGCCGCCGCAGCCGGGACAATATCTGCTCAAGGTGAGAACCTACGATGTCAACAATGTGATTATTGCCGAACTGCCGCGGACCATCAACGTTGTGCCGGCCGAAGCCGTTTCTGTGGCAATGGTAGCCACGCCCACCCCGTTGCCCGTTCCGCCGCTCCAGCCGACCAGTGTGCTGGCCACCCCTGCGCCGGGCGCAGCCGCCAACCAGGCCGCCGGCGAGTTTCAATCGAATCAAGTGGCCGTGATTCAGATGGTGGCAACGCTGCCGCCCAGCCCCACCCCCTCGCCGACTCCCTTTTACCCGCCGCCCCCACCGGTCCCCGGAGTTCCGCCCGGCCCGGTGCAGTCGCCCCAGCTTAATGTTCACCCACCCGTGTGCGATGCGGCCGAGTATTTAGGCCCTTACAAAGGCGACACCGCCACCCGAATTTTTATTCCTACCGACGATATGGTTCCGGCTCAGGTAACCGCCGCCACCCTTGTTCACCGGGCCTGGCGCTTGCGCAATACCGGCACCTGCACCTGGGGGCCGGGCTATGAGCTGGCCTTTTATGGAGGCCGCTCTATGGGTTCCGGCGGCGCGGCCTTTGAATCAATCTTCCCGGCCGAACCGGGCCGGCGCAACACGGTGGTAGATGGCAACCGCCTGATTGTACCCCAGGGCAAGCCTAATCAAGAAGCCGTGGTAGAAGTTATCCTGACCACACCCGCTATCCCCGGCGTCCACCAGAGCTATTGGCGCATGCGCAATCCCCAGGGGGTCTATTTTGGCCCCATTATCGGGGTTACCATGGAAGTGGTGCGAGACTGCCAGCCGCCTCCCGGAGGCAAGATTATTTACGGCGCGCCGACGATCAATTATTTCCGAGTGTTGGGCATCAACCGGGTTTTTGAGCCAGGAGAAGTGCCGGTGGCGGCCGTCACCCCGGTGCCGGCTACGCCTATCGCCCCGGTCTTTTTGGCCGAGCGCGGAAGCCAGATTGTTTTGGATTATTGGGTGATCGAGTCTCAAAATATTGACATCGTCATTGAAGACCCGGTCGGCCAGATTGAGCGCCGGGCGGCTGTGGATCCTCGGGACCGGGCCTTTTTTACCCCTATCCGCGACGGCGACTACGTGGTCACCCTTTACGCCGATAACGGCTCTTGCACGGTCAGCCAGCAGATTAAATTTAAGGTTAGACCCCCCACCGATGCCGCAGTGACCGGACAGTTTGAAATCACTCGTCTCATTTTTTCTGAGAGCGCCTGGATTAAAGAGGACCTACCTGTGGTAACAAAGTCAGCCGGTATTCCAGCGGATGAGATGCAGATAAGTTGGCAGCATCCTAATCCTAAGGTCACACAGTTCCGGATTCAGGTATTAAACCCAACAATTGTCTCCACCGGCAACTTTTGGTGCAATTCTGGGCTGGGCATTGAGCTGGGCTGCCAGCAAGAACAGTTTAGCCCGGCCGGAGCGCCCTCTGCCATTATCAGCCGTGCTGCAACAGAGGATACAGAAATGGGTATAACTGCCAGAGATTCTTTTTCACGCCTGTGCCAGGAGAAATACAGGCAGAATCCCTCGGCATATCCCACCGGTTCCTTCTACATCCAGGTAGAAGCCCTGGACGCGCAACGAGGCGACCAACAAGCCACTACCACAGTTGAGGTGAAATGCGGGCTGCCCAGTACCACAACGAATCTTCCTAGCGAGATCAATCAGTAAAACGATTGAGTTGAGATTAATAAAAAGAGCAACGCCTGGGGCATCTGGT
>CAZDMM010000499.1:0-5952 GCA_964505845.1 uncultured Caldilineaceae bacterium | reverse complement strand
CTGGTTCTTTGCTCTTCATGAATGAGCCAGAGCTGGTACTGGTGCTGCGGGTCAAGCACCGGCAAGTTATCCACTACCAGCGCCCCATTTTGACCATCGGCGCCGATGATAACATAGCCGGCCCCGCCCGGCGCGGCGCTGGTGCTGGTCAGGGGAATAGCCCGCATGCCGGTGAGGGTTTGGTTGGTTTGTAACTGATTCATACGCTGCCATAATAATAAATTGCTGGCTGCCAGCAGCACAATCAAAACAGTGCTGGCTGCCCCCCAGACCAGAGCCAGGTGTGGCCTTAAATTTGCCCAGCGCCGCCGCCACCCAGATTGAGCCGGGGGCAGCCCGACGGCGGGTGAGGCTGGCAGCCGGCTCATCAGCCGGCGGCGCAATTCCGGGGATGGGGCCGCCTGGGGGGCGGCCAGGGCCAACTGCGCCACCACCCCTTGATAGGTTTGCAGCTCGGTTTGACAGGCAGGGCAGGCGGCCAGGTGCTGCGAAACGAGCACGGAATCCTCGTGATCCAGACAGCCCAGGGCATAGGCCGGTATTAATTCTTGCACATGAAAATCGGCAGACACAATAGGTAAAGCTTTCTATCAATTAATACGCAAGCAAAAGCTTTTTGGATTTATGGCTCCTCATCGGCCAGGAGTTGGCGGAGTTTTTGCATAGCGGCCCGGATACGGGTTTTGACCGTGCCTAAAGGTTGGGCCAGGGACTCCGCAATCTGGTGATGGGTGTACCCTTTAAAGTAGGCCAGGGCCAAAGCCTGTTTTTGTTCCGGCGTTAACTGGGCAATGGCAGCCTGGACTCGTTCTTGTTGCAGCCGCAGGTCAATCAGCTCTTCTGGATTGTTGTGAGGCTTGAGGGCAGCCACCTCAGCCCAGGCAGAATCGTGCTCAAGGCGGGTGCTGCGCTGGCGTAATACGTCAATCGCGCAGTTCCGGGTAATAGTCATCAACCAGGTGACTACCCTGGCCTGGTCTGCCCGATAAGTGGCCGCTTTTTTCCATACCCGGATAAAAACATCCAGGGTAATTTCCTCGGCGGCAGCAGTATCGCCGACAGAATTCAAAGCTAAACTGAATACCAAACGGTGATAGCGCTCATACAACTCACTCAGAGCGCGAGACTGGGTTTGGGCAATCAGGGCCACCAGGGCAGCGTCATCCAGGGTTGAGTAATTCACTCGATGTTACCCCAAATCTCTTAACCGATCCCACAATTTGGCTGCTTGCAGCTCAAGGTCAGACAGTTGTTCACGTTCTTTGGCCACCACCGCTGCCGGCGCCTTTTGGATAAAATTGGGATTGCTCAGTTTGACTCTGCTGGCCGCAATCCGCTTTTCCACCTGGGCCACTTCTTTGTGCAGCCGTTCCCGCTCCGCCTCCAGGTCAACCAATCCCGCCAGGGGCAGAAAAATCTCGATACCGCCGCTCAACACCTGCGCCACCGATTGTTCTGGTTTTTTGGCTAACGTTGGCTCAATATGAAACTGATCTTTTTCCAGGCGAGCCAGGGCCACAATGATTTCCTGGTGCTTGGTAATCATCTCGAAGTGGTTGCCGGCAGCCAGAAAGGCGCTAATCTTTTTACCCGGTTCCACATTATACTCGGAGCGAGTGTTACGAATGGCCCGGATAATTTCAATCAAAATAGCCATCTGGGCTTCGGCTTCATCATTGATAGCCACCGGGTTTTCTTTGGGCCATTTGGCCACAATTAAGGCTTCGCCTTCGTGCGGCAGATGCTGCCAGGCGGCTTCGGTGACAAAGGGCATAAAGGGATGAAGCATGCGCAAGGTGCGTTCCAACACATAGACCAGCACCCGGCGGGCCGTGGCCTGCGCCCGCGCATCGGTGCCGTAAAGCCGAATTTTGGCAATCTCGATGTACCAGTCGGCAAACTCACTCCAAAAGAAGTCATAAAGCTGGCGACCCGCCTCGCCAAAGTTGTACTCATTCATCAAGCGGGTCACATCTTGCACCAGCCGGTGATGCCGGCTTAAAATCCATAGATCCGGCATGCCCAGCCCGGAGAGATTCCAGGTGCTGGCCCCGCTGGATTGAAACGCCGTGCCCAGGTTGCTCACCACAAAGCGGGTGGCGTTCCAAATTTTGTTACAAAAATTGCGATTGGCCGCGATGCGCTCCATGGACAGGTTCATATCGTTGCCAGGTGTGGAGCCGGTGCTGAGGGTAAAGCGCAGGGCGTCGGTGCCATACTCATCCATCACGGCCAGCGGGTCAACCACGTTTCCGGCCGTTTTGCTCATTTTGCGGCCATGCTCATCCCGGATCAAGCCGTGCAGGTAAATGGTATGGAAAGGGGCTTTCCCGGTAAATTCCAGGCCATCCATCACCATGCGGGCCACCCAAAAGAAGAGAATATCGTAGCCGGTTTCCATGACCGAGGTGGGATAGTAACGGCGTAAATCGGGCGTGTCTTCCGGCCAGCCCAGGGTAGAAAAAGGCCACAACCCGGAACTGAACCAGGTATCGAGCACATCCGGGTCTTGCTCCAGCCGCTGGCCGTGGCAGTGGGCGCAGGCTGCGGGGTCTTCGCGGGCCACCGTCATCTGGCCGCAGTCGGCGCAGTACCACACCGGAATACGGTGTCCCCACCACAATTGGCGGCTGATACACCAATCTCTAATGTTGGTTAACCAATTGTTGTAGATTTTGGTGAAACGCTCCGGGATAATTTTGACTTCGCCGCTGGCCACCACCGCCAGGGCTTTTTCGGCCAAAGGCTGCATTTTAACAAACCATTGGGTTGACACCAACGGCTCGACGATTTCGCCGCCGCGCTGTGAGCGGGGCACCTGCATGCGGTAAGGTTTCACCTCCAGGGTTAAGCCGGCTGCTTCCATATCCGTCCACAGCTTTTGCCGGCACTCAAAGCGATCCAAACCCTGATAAGGGCCGGCGTTCTCGTTCATAGTGGCGTCTTTGTTCATCACATTGATGATGGGCAGGCCGTGTTTGCGGCCAATCTCAAAGTCATTGGGGTCATGGCCGGGGGTGATTTTGAGCGCGCCGGTGCCAAACTCACGGTCCACGTAAGGGTCGGCAATCACCGAGATGTGGCGGCCCAGCATGGGCACCACCACCTGCCGGCCAATCAGATGCTGGTAGCGCTCATCCTCCGGGTGGACGGCCACCGCCGTGTCGCCCAGGATGGTTTCCGGGCGGGTGGTGGCCACGGGGATGTACCCGCTCCCAGCCTCCCCCGCTGCAGGGGAGGGGTTGGCTAACATATATTTGAAATGGTAGAGTTTGCCTTCCTCTTCAAAATATTCCACTTCCAAATCGCTGACAGCGGTTTGCAGCCCCGGCGACCAGTTGATGAGGTATTCCCCGCGATAAATCAAGCCTTTTTCGTATAGGCGCACAAAAGCTTCGCGCACGGCCCGCGAGAGGCCGGCGTCCATGGTAAAACGTTCCCGTTCCCAGTCGCACGAAGCGCCCAGGCGGCGGTGCTGCTGCTGGATAATCCCGCCGTATTGATCTTTCCAGGCCCAGGTGCGCTCCAAAAATTTTTTCCGGCCAATGGCTTCCCGGCTGGTCCCTTCGGCGCGTAAGGCCCGTTCCACCTGCAGTTGGGTGGCAATCCCGGCGTGGTCGGTGCCGGGAACCCACAACGCGGCTCGCCCTTGCATGCGCTGGTAGCGGATCATCAGGTCTTCGATGGAGGCGGTCATGGCGTGGCCCAGGTGCAAGGCTCCGGTCACATTGGGCGGTGGCATAGAGATGACAAATGGCTCGGCTTTGGGGCCGGTATTTTCCGGCTTAAAGTAGCGATTGCTTTCCCACCAGTTGTAGAGAACTTCCTCAAACTGTTTGGGGTCATAGGCTTTGGCCATGTTGTTGGGGTCTATAGGTAATCCTTGTGCCATATTACTCACTCCTTAAAATGACCGCAGACGGCGGACGGCTGACCGCCAGGTTTTTTGGCTGTCTGCGGTCCCCGGTCCGAAATTAAAAATCCCTTCCATCTTCAAGGACGAAAGGGACTCGCGGTACCACCTTGATTGCCAGTCAGTAGTCAGTAGTCAGTCCGTAGGATGCCAGAGCCAAAGGCCCCCTGTGGGAAGGCACACAAAACACCCTTGCAGGATAATCAGTAGTCAGATAGTAGTTTTCTGATTACTGATTACTGGCTACTAAAATACTGGTTCACCAGCCTCTCTTGCCGCTATAACGGGCGATCCCGAGATAATCTACTGGGACACTTTGGTCTGTTCGATTATCCAACTCCCAGGCGACGTTCGGCGGCGATGGCTGAACCGGGCTTGCAGCTTGTAACCCGGCCTCTCTGGCAGCCTCAGACTACCTACTCTTCCTGTTCGACGTTTTTTATTTTTATGAATCTGAAAAGGTAGAAAATAGTATAATCTACTAATACGGGCGTGTCAAGTGCCTTAAACCGGAAATTCAGGGCATGTTATTTGACAAACCTTCCCGGAAGCTCCAAATAAGCTTTATCTCAAAATTGGCAGGTGTGGCTTCCGGGGAGGTGGGACATTGAACATGCCGTGACAGGAAATTGGCGCGGCAGGGTTTACAGAAAATGGGCCAACCAGGTGACTGAATAAGCGCCGGCCCAGGCAAAAACCAGGCTTTTGATGGTTTTGCCTATTAGAAGAGCTAATAAGAATTTGTAATAGGGGTATTTTAAGGCTCCGGCGGTCAGACCGGCCAGGTCAATGATGGGGTTGGGGATGGCCGCCAAAATGAGCAGGGTGAGAAAGCCGTGGTTCTCCATCCAGTAGTGCATGCGCTGGTAGGTTGGCCCCTCGTTCATCATCACCCCGCCGCCATAACCGGCCAAATAGCCGGTGGTTTCACCCAGGGCCTGGCCCAACCCGGAGGCCAAACCGACCAGGGGCCAATACAGCACGGCGCTTGAAACAAACGTAATCCCCAAGCCCGGAATAGGGATAAAAATGCTGGCGCTGGCTACCAAGTTGATCAGAAAGACGCCCAGATAGCCCAGCTCTTGAAAGTGCCGGATCTCTGGGGCAAAAATGAAGATGAGAACGGTGATGCCGACCCCGATAAAAATGGCCGTTAGACCACGCAAAATACGCCCCGTGTCCGTGCGTTTTTGGGACGAGGTTGGAACTGAGGCCGGTTTGGCCGGAGCGACTGGTTCAGTCAGAGTCGGTTGTCCTTACTTAAAGATTTTGGAAATGTAGCAGCAACGTAGATAGTGTACCATGAACAAAGGGCGAGTCAAAAAAGGCCAAGCTGTGATTATTTGGCCCGCTTGAGGATGAGCGCCCAGTTATCGGCGTTTTCCTGTCGCAAAAAAGAGTTCCAGCCCAGGGGTGAGGCCGGCGGAGCTTCGCCCGACCAGGCCCGGATAAAATCTTCCAGGGAAACCTTGTCCATACCCAGGGTAGAGCCGGCCACCCCCACAAACCTTGATTTGGTGTTGATCCGGTCTACCAGCAAAAAGTGCCCAAAGGAGTGGGTATAATCATCGGTCATGCGGAACTGCCCGGCCTCGCGCTTAACCCGAACTAAAATGATGACGACCGCGCCCCGGCGCAGTTGCCTGATCAAATCGTTGGTCCGGTACTGATTGCCCTGTTCAATGGTTAAGGGCTGGCCCATCTCATTGTTAAGTGTAACCGCCGTATTGATCAAGCCTGATTTGGAGATGCCCTCGGCATTAAAGCCATTGTTTACGGCAATATCACGCAGGTGACGGTAGTCAACATCGAGATTTAACCCTTTCAGCCCGGCGTATAACGCCACCGGCCCGCAGGCGTTGTTGGTTCCGGGCGGAAAGAAAGGTTCGGGATAATAAATCTGGTTGATGACCGGCACATCCACTCCGCTGCGGCCGGTGAGCAGAATTTGGGGCAGCGAAATAAAAACCGGTTCAGGGGTAGGCCGGGGGGTGGGGGTGAAGCCAACCGGGAAGCCGCTCAAGGCCAGGGCGTTGGTG
>CAZDMM010000498.1:0-5953 GCA_964505845.1 uncultured Caldilineaceae bacterium | reverse complement strand
GCTTTTGTTACCTGACTTCCCTCAAAAGCAAAGAGTTCTGCGGAGTTCTAAATAGGCTTTTAGCGATTTCTCGATGCACTGTTGTGACAGGAAACAAGTGTGAGCGGGATGATCTTCTCTCAAAACTAAGCGCGCTACAATCAAATCCTCGTTTGCTCGATCAAGCCACTGCTTCGATAGGCTGGCGCTCATACAATATTTTCCCCTTGCGCAATACTTCTCCCAAGATAAACGGATTGTTTTCAAAGATCATTTGGGCAAACTCATCCGGGGTATATACGAGATAATCCACACTGACCGGAGCCAGGCACAACAGTGCTACCTCTTTAAGCCGCTGGAGAAACGGGAGTGATGTATCCTTGATAATGACCAAATCGAGGTCACTCCATTCGCGCACTGTCCCCTCAGCCATCGAGCCGAAGAGAATTACCTTTTCAGGCTCGTATCGGGTTATCAGTACATGCAGGATGCTTTCTAAAGCGGCCGCCAGTTTTTGCTCTCTTTTGGTATCCATAAACCATATTATAGACTTGTTAGCGTCAGATACCAAGAATATATTCTGCGCTACCCCACATCCCGCCGAGTCCAGCCGCGACCCTGGCAAGCCTTGCACTTGAACAAACTAAAGTGAGTCTGCCCCTTGCCGTTGCAGGCTTCGCACTCCTCGATGCGCCATTTGCGGCGGCCCCGGCCAAAACATTCCCGACAGGTTAAATCGCCCAGGCCCGGCTCCTGACCGCTGCCTTTGCAGTGGGAACATGCCTGCTCATACACCCCGCCCATCGAGGTGGGTGGTTTGACCGGGTATTTTTTGCTCATCGCCTGAAATACGGCGCCACTTCATTAATAAACAACTCAATCCCCGCCAAACCCGGCTCATCGGCAAAACCCAAAATGAAGCAATCCACGCCTAGCGACGTATAATGTTGCACCTGGTGGATGACCTCAGCCGGCGTCCCGACGATAGGTACGTCTTCCGGCCAGATGGGAAACCCGACCATGGCCGCTTCGGCCTGGGCGTGGGTGGGGGCAATGCTGACCACACCCATCCAGGTTTTGCGGATGTCGGCCGGCTTGGGATTGCACACCGCCGTCTCGATATGATAATGCTGGCCGTGGAAAGTGGCGCTGGGCCGGGCCGGGTCCCACATCAGTTTGCAGATGTGGGCCGCCTCGGCCAGTTGGGCGATGCGGGTGGCTATCGGAGGGAATTCGTAGCCGTAGGCCCGGTACTCGTCTTCCTTCCAGCCGGCTCCCAGGCCCAAGATCAGGCGTCCGCCGGTAAGCCACTGGGTGGTGGCGGCCATTTTGGCGACCAGAGCCGGGTTGCGATAGTTTTGGCCCAGCACTACCGCGCCAAAATGCAGGCGGGGATACAGCCCGGCCAGGTAGTTGACTGTGGTCAGCGCCTCCGGCACGTTGGTATCGTCGTAGATAAAGTGATCGGGCATCCAGGCGGAATGAAAGTGACCGCTCATGCGGTCCAGCACTCGCCGCAGGTGGGGTTCATAGGTTGCAGCCGCGCCGGGCATGCGGCGCCGGCCGGTCGGGATTTCCCAGCCAAAGTCAATGGTCATGATGGCTCCATTCACACAGTTAACCTGTGGCTTAAACAATGTCTCTAATTTACCGGGAGATTAGAGATTCAAACTGATAATCTCCAATTACCAATCTCTAATCACCTTAATCAGCCATAGGTTTGGCCAGGCCCTTGTCCAGCAGTTCCTGGTTGAGCCAGGTACCCCGGAGCAGAATTTCTTCCGGGTCTGTGCTGCCGGGCAGATAGTAGAGATCCGCCAAAAAACGGCCATATTTTTCGGTTTTGTAAGTTTTTATCACAACGGTGGAGTCAACGGGCAAAGCCGTCACAACAAAATCTTTGGCTTTGAGACCCTGTTCCCGTTCCGGGCCGCGTATCTCCGGGGTATTGAGGCCATACAAGCGGAGATACATGGATTGGCGCAGAAAAAAGCCTAAATCAACCTCTACCCAGAGCGTATCGCCATCAACAATGCGCATCACTTTGGCTTTGTACTGGAACATGCTGACCTTCTCCTTAAAATTTGGTATGGCTCCATTATACCATAATTTGCGGCGATACAACATGACATAAGTAAGTTGACAGGCGTTCATAACGCCGGTATATTAATGGGAAAGCGTGGGCCTTTTTTAATATCTTGCTTACCTTCACCTGGTAAAATTGGCAATTATTCTGAAACGAGTCTGCACTTTTTACGGGTAATTGGTGATTGGAGATTAGGAATTACTATAGACTCTATCGGGAATAAGACGAAAGCCAGGTGACAGGCACTTCTGAACGCTAAAAATAGGCATATTTGGCTCAAAACGGTCTGATTTAAGCCAGATAAGTGCCTGTCACCTTAATCCCGATAATGTTTAATTTACCAATTACTGCTTTAAGGGACAGCATCTTCAGCATGAAATAGCTTGGCATCGGAATCATCCTATGGCGCAGATTACTCAGCCTCTTAAAACCAAACCTTTCTTCTCACCCGGCCTGTGGCTGCCGACTGTTTTTGTGTTGGCCACGGGCGGCCTGTTGGCCCTGCTGATTTTTGCTACCCTGGCCTACCAGGTACTTTACCTGGACCGAATTTATCCGGGGGTGTGGGTGGCCGGGAGTGATGTGGGGGGCATGACCCAGGCCGAGGTGGTCGGCGTAATTGGCGAGCGCACCGCCGAGGCCCTCAAGCGTCCGGTCACCATTCAATATGAAAATCAAAGCTGGACTTTTACCGGCGAAGAATTGGGCATGCGGGTAGACATTGTGGGCACGGTAAACGCGGCCTATTCGGTGGGGCGCAAAGGCAACCTGCTGACCGATATGCTAACCCATCTGCGGCTGTTGAACTCGCCGCGCCATATTGACCCGATTATCCTGTACGATACCGGCCCTACCAACCAGGTGCTGCAGGGCCTGGCCGAAAAAATCAACCGGGCGCCTCGGGATGCAGCCCTTATCATCCACCCCGACGCCGCCATCGAGGTTGTCAAACCTGAGTATGGGCGGCGTTTGCATGTGGAGGCTACCCAGCCTTTGATTGAAGCGGTACTGTTACAAAAAACCCAGGGGCCGGTCATCCCGGTGGTGCAGCAAATCAAGCCCGGCATTACCGACGTGGAGGCTGCCCGGCAGCAAGCGGCAAATCTGCTGGGCCGGCCGCTGCTCTTCCGTTACCAGGCCAGCGCCGGCCCCATCGAATGGCGCCTGGAGCCGCAAATTTTGGCCGGCCTGGTTAAGCTTGTCTCGCATGTGAATGAACAGGGACAAACTGAATTTGAGCTTGAACTGGAGCAGGACAAGTTTACACCCTATTTTGACCAGATGGCCCAGGTGATTAACCAGGAGCCGCTGGACGCCAGGCTGGCCTTCAACCCTGAGACTAATGAGTTAACCGTGCTGCAGCCCAGCCGGGAAGGCCGCACCCTGGATGTGGCCGAAAGTTTCCAACGGCTGCTGGCTTTGAAACAAAAGCCCACCCACCTGGTAGACCTGGCCGTGACCGTCACTCCGCCTGCCGTCCCCAGCACCAACCTGCCCAGCCTGGGGATTCAGCAGTTGGTCAGCGAAGCAACCTCGTACTTCAAAGGCTCCAGCGAGTCGCGCATGAAGAATATTGCCCTGGCCGCTTCTAAATTTGATGGGGTGGTCATTCCTCCCGATGGGGTGTTCTCCTTCAATAAATACCTGGGGCCGGTCACCAAAGAAGCCGGCTTTGACGAGTCGCTGATTATTCAAGGCAACCGCACCAGCGTGGGCCTGGGGGGCGGGGTGTGCCAGGTGAGCACAACGGCGTTCCGGGCCGCTTTCTTTGGCGGTTATGACATTGTAGAGCGTTGGGCGCACGGCTACCGCGTCGGCTGGTATGAAACCAACTCGGTACCCGGCCTGGACGCCACCGTTTTTAGCCCGGATATTGATTTTAAGTTTCGCAACGATACCGGCCATTACCTGCTGATCCAAACCTCCTCAGATTTAGAGGAAGGTACGGTCACTTTCCGTTTTTATGGCACGCCCACCAACCGAGAAGTTATTGTCAGCGAGCCGGTTAAAACCAATTTGGTTAAACATGGCCCACCGCTATATGAGAAAGACCCGTCGCTGCCCAAGGGTATTACCAAACAGGTGGATTGGGCGGTGGATGGGTTGGATGTTTCAATCAAGCGGACGGTTAAAGAGGGCGATAAAGTGATCCACGAAGACGAAATTTTTAGCCACTACCAACCCTGGCGCGCCGTTTTTAAGGTGGGGGGATGAAGGTTCAAGATAAGTCTCTGATGAGGTTTGACGACCAAACTCCGTAATTTGTTTTGGAAGACTGGAAGGGTGGAAGAGTTGTTACCGATTCAGATTCCTTTGGGGCGACCGCTGGGTCGCCTTTTTGTTGTCAGCCCTAAATTTTGCCTCAACTCTCTTTACAAAATATCATTCTGCCTCTATCATACAGAATATTATCGTTTCGACTAAGGAGCAGCGACGTGGCCGGTGAAACGGTTTTAGCGGTGGATGACCGCGACGACAGCCTGAAATTCTTGCGCGAGTATGTGCTGGAGCCGCATGGGTACAACATGCTGGAGGCTAACAACGGCCAGCGCGCCCTGGAGATTGCCCTCTCGCAAAAAGTTGACCTGATTATTTCTGACCTGGTGATGCCCAAAATGGGCGGGCTGGAACTGCTGGAAAGCCTGCGTGAAAAAGGGATTGACACCCCGGCCATTCTCATGACCTTTCACGGTTCAGAAGGTACGGCGGTGCGGGCCTTCCGGCTGGGCGCACGAGATTATATCATCAAGCCCTTTGCCATTGATGAGATGCTCAACGCCATTGACCGGGCGCTGACCGAATCGCGCCTGCGCCATGAGCGGGACGAACTGACCCAAACGGTGCTGCGGGTCAACCGGCAGTTGGAAAACCGGGTGCAGGAGATGCGCTTTTTGTACGGCATTGGCCGCTCCGTTACCTCGCTGCAAGATTTGGAGTTGGTGCTCAACCGCATCGTCGAGGCGGCGGTCTACCTGACGGGGGCCGAAGAAGGCTCAATTATGCTGCTGGATAAAGCCTCGGGCGAGTTGTATTTGCGGGCCACGCGGGGCATGGGGGAGAAAAGCGCCAAAGCCTTCAGGATGCGGATTCAAGACAGCATGGCCGGGCAGGTGGTGCGCACCGGCCGCCCCATCCTCATCGGCGGGGTAAACCAGGACGACTCTTTCAAAGTCACCACCGGTTATTTTGTTAAAGCCCTGCTCAATGTGCCGCTGAAGGTGGCCGACCAGGTGATCGGCGTTTTGGCCGTCAATAATAAAACGGCGGTGCGCCCCTTTACCGAGCGCCACCTTAATCTGCTGACCGCCCTGGCCGATTATGCGAGCATTGCCATTGAAAATGCCCGGCTTTACCAACGGCTCACCACCCAGGCCGATGAGGCTAAAAAATCAAGCCAGCAGTTGGCCGAGACGGTGGAAGTGCGCACCTCGCAGCTCCAACAGGTCAACCAGCAGTTGCTCAAAACCGAAAAGGTGGCCGCCTGGGGTTACATGGCAGCGGGCCTGGCTAAAGAGATGAGCGCCCCCATCCGGAGTCTGGTCAATAAATTAAGCGTTTTCCGGCAGCGGCTCGATCCGGCCTCGCAGAGCTTTCAACTGGTGGCTACCCTGGAGCGCGATGCGCTACGCTGCCAGCAAATCATCCAAAGCCTGCTCGATTTTTCGGGCCGGCAGCAGCCGGTCAATTGTAATGAAGTGATCGAGGCCGCCTGGTCAAAATATCAGCGCGAGTATAACTTTGAGAACAACGTCCAGTTTATCAAGGGGTTTGACCCCGATTTACCGCCGGTGTTGGCCGACCGCCAGCAAATGGAGCAGGCCCTCTTCTATTTGATTCGGAACGCCTATGAAGCCATGCCCCAGGGCGGGACGCTGCGGATTATCAGCC
>CAZDMM010000497.1:0-5962 GCA_964505845.1 uncultured Caldilineaceae bacterium | reverse complement strand
GTATTAAAATGAGCTTGTGAAATATCCGGTTTATCCTGTTCAAGCTATCGTCCTGTTGATTATGCTGTGGGCACTGAGCGCCTGCGAGCTGGCCGCGCCGCCGCCGCCCACCCTCACCCCTGCGCCCACCCCCACTCTGCCGCCTTTGGCCCTGGCAGTAGACGTGCTGGACGACGCCATCATCGTCCCCATCCCCATTGACCCACCCAGCTTCAACGCCTACCTCAACGATACCGGCTACGAAGCCCTGGTGGGAGAGTTGGTCTACGGCGCGCTGGCCGAAATCGGCCCCGACGGCAACTATTACCCGGAATTGGCCGCCGACCTGCCCACCCTGGCCAACGGCGGCCTGAGCCAGGATGGCTTAACCGTTACCTGGCGGCTCAAACCCGATCTCAAGTGGAGCGACGGCCAGCCCTTTACCTCCGCCGACGTGCGTTTTACCTGGCAATCTTTCCGAGACAGCGGCATCTGGGCCCCCGGCATGGATTTGATTGAAGAGGTGGAAACGCCCGACCCGCAAACGGCGGTGGTTCGCTACCGCCAGTTTTATCCCAATTACCTGATCCAGTTTGGCGGCAACGGCGCCGGCGTTTTTCCCGCCCATCACTGCGGCCCCACCAACCAGATGCTGCTGTGGGACTGCAACCTGGAGCCGGTCAGCACCGGCCCCTTTGTGCTTGACCAGTGGATTCGCGGCACGCGCCTGACCTTTGCGCCCAACCCCAACTACCTGGCGCCGGGCCGGCCTCTGGCCAAACAGTTGGTCATTCAAATTCAACCCAATGCCGACTTTCGCGCCCGCAGCCTGGAGCGGGGCAACGTTCACCTGGATTTGTGGCCCGAAGAGCCGGCCTTGACCCGCATGGAAGACAGCGACACTGTGCGGGTGGTCAATGCTAACCCGGCCCGCTTTGTGCTGCGGCTGGTGCCCAATCTCAGCGCCCCCGGCGGCGACCCCGCAGTACCCCATCCGGCCCTGGCCGATGTGCGGGTGCGCGAAGCCATTCGCTACGCAGTGGATGTGGGCCGCCTCAATGACGAGGCGTTCAACGGGCGCGGCATCCCCACCGACAGCGAGCTATCCCAATTTGGGTGCCAACTGCCTCCCTACAGCTTCAACCCCGGCCAGGCCAGCGCCCTGCTCGATGCAGCCGGCTGGAAGCTGCTTAACCCGGAGGAAGACCCGGTGCGCGCCTGCCAGGGCTGCGGTACGGCCAAAGATGGGACGCGGCTGGTCTTGCAAAGCTATATCTACGAGGAATTTGGGGACGAGTTGACGACCGCCCACCGTCTGATTCAAGAGATGCTGGCCGAAGTCGGCATCAAATTGGAACGTAAGATGGTCGAAGGTGGCCAATTGTGGAACACCTGGGAAAACAACGGGATTGAGCTGCGCGGCAATTTTGACCTGGATCTGTGGGATGACGGTTACTTTGGGGTTGACCCTACCCTTTACCTGTCGGATTATTTTGACCCGCGCTCCATCCCCACGCGGGATAATCCGGTAGCCGGCTTAAATGTGAGCCGCTATCGTAACCAAACCCTGGCCGATATTTTTGACGCCCTGCACACACCGCTGCCCAATAATCGCCGCCGCAGCTTGTTATGCGAAGTTGCGGTTATTTTACACCAGGACCTGCCCCAAATCCCGCTGCTGGCCCTGCCCGACCGCTACGGCATTAATACCAACCTGCAAGGGGTGCTCCCCAACACCTATGATACCATTACCTGGAACGCGCAGGACTGGTCGCTGGTGCAACCTCCCCCCAATCAATGAGACAAGGTATGGCCCTCCCTTACGGCACACGTATTCACGTCATCATTAATCCGGCCGCCGGACAAGAACGGCCCATTTTGAGCAAGCTGAACAGCGTCTTTCAGTCTGCCGGTATGGACTGGGAGGTTTTTGTCACCAAAAAGGCCGGCGACGCCCGCCGCCTGGCCCGGCAGGCTGTTGCCAGCGGGGTTGACATAGTAGCCGCTTACGGCGGCGACGGCACTGTAGCCGAGGCAGCCAGCGCGCTGGTGGGCAGCCACGTGCCGTTAGCCATTCTGCCGGGCGGCACCGCTAACGTTATGGCAGCCGAACTGGCCATCCCGGCCGATTTGAGCGAAGCCGCCGCCCTCACCTGCAGCCGCCCCAGCCGCTTGCGCCAGGTTGACATGGGCCAGATTGGCGACCATTTCTTTTTGCAGCGGGTCGGGATTGGGCTGGAAGCCAAAATCGTCGCCAACACCGACCGGGGATCGAAAACGCGGCTGGGCTGGCTGGCCTATGCTCTCACCGCTTTTCAGGTTTTGCGCGGCCCCACCATCGAGCAGTATCGCCTGGTGCTGGACGGTCAGGAGGTTAAAATAGAAGGGTTAGCCTGCATCATTGCTAATTCCGGCAATCTGGGCCTGCCCGGCTTCTCGTTGGCCCCCAGCATAGATATCAGCGATGGCCTGCTGGATGTGATCGTCATCCGTCAGGGCGACCTGGGGTCGCTGCTGTCGCTGGCCCTGAGCGTGATCGAGGGCAGCCCCAACTTTGAATCGCTACAGCATTGGCAGGTGCGCCAGGTTACTATTGACGCCACCCCACCTCAAACAGCCCAGAGCGACGGCGAGCTGCTCAACCAAACCCCGCTCACCGTCCAGGTTGTGCCCCAGGCCATCCAGGTGATTGTGCCGGATATGGTCTGACGAGCCGGGCCAAGCGGCCAGGAATAAAAGTAAAGTGGGAGATTGGAGATTGATTTGCCCATCGGTGCGGCTATTTTGGCCGAAACGGCCCGGCGCTTTCTCAGCGGCGAGGCGTCGCTGCAAAAATAGGAAATAACGGCGGCTTGGCGAGACCTTCTTTTTGAGGTAAAATCTCCCCGAAATTTCTATCCAGGAGAATGTATGTCAACTCAGTCAACGGTCAACACACAGTATGTCATCAATGTCACCGAGCAAACCTTTGCCCACGAGGTGCTGGAACGCTCCAAAACCACGCCGGTGGTGGTAGATTTTTGGGCCGAGTGGTGCGGCCCCTGCCGGGTTTTGGGGCCAATTTTAGAACGCCTGGCTGCCGAGTTCAACGGCGCCTTTGTGCTGGCTAAAGTGGATGTGGACGCTAACCAGCGCCTGGCTATGCAGTTCCGGGTGCAGGGTATCCCGGCAGTTAAGGCTTTTGTCAACGGCAAAATAGCCGGAGAATTTACCGGCGCGCTGCCGGAGCCGCAAGTGCGCAAATTTATTGAGGGACTGGTCCCCTCTACCGCCGATTTGTATGCCAGGCAAGGTTATGAGTGGGAGATGAACAATCAACTGCCTATCGCCGTGCAAAATTACCGGGCCGCCCTTACCGAAAAGCCCGACCACTACCCGGCCATGGTCGGTTTGGGGCGCACCCTCATGCGGCTGGGCCAGGTGGATGAGGCTCTGGCGGTGTTGGGCAACGTCCCTGCCGGCGTGCCGGAGCGAGCCGCCGCCGAAGCCGTTGTGGCCACGGCCCAATTTCAGCGCCACGCCGCCGGCTACACCGAAGCCGAGCTGCGGGCCAAAATCAGCGCCAACCCTGCCGACGTGCCCGGTCGCTACGCCCTGGCCAGTCTGCTGGCCACCGAGCAGCGTTTCGGCGAGGCCCTGGACGAATTTTTAGAGGTCGTCCGGCGCGACCGCAAATATGAGAGCGACGGGGCGCGCAAAGCCATGCTCGCCATCTTCACCATCCTGGGCGACGAGCAGCCCCTCACCCGCACCTATCGCCAGAAGTTAGCCAACGTACTCTTTTAAAAAACGACCGCAGACCGGGGACCGGAGACCGCAGTAGATAATTCACCCGGTCGCCGGTCTCCCGTCTCCGGTCACACTTGCCCAGGAATCCCGATGAAAATCAGCTATACTACCCTCGAAACCTGCCACACCGCTACCGGCGCGGTGGTGGTGATTGATGTTCTGCGCGCCTTTAGCGTGTCGGCTTATGCTTTGGCCGGCGGGGCGCGGGAGATTGTGCTGGCCGGCACAGTGGAAGAGGCCGTAGCCCTGCGGGAGCAGTTCCCCGGCAGCTTGATTATGGGCGAGGTGGACGGCCTGCCCTGCCCTCAGTTCGATTTCAACAACTCGCCCACCGTGCTGGTTGCGGCCGACCTGCGCAGGCGGCGGCTCATCCAACGCACCAGCGCCGGCGTTCAGGGCGTTGTCCGCAGCACCGGGGCCGATGTACTGCTGGCCGGCAGCTTTGTCTGCGCCGAGGCGACGGCCCGCTATCTGCTCCGGGAGCAGCCGGAAAGCGTTACTTTTGTGGTTACGGGGGTGGTGTATGACCGGGACGGCGACGAGGATACCGCCTGCGCCGATTACCTGGCCGCTCTGCTGTACGGCCGGCGGCCACCGCTGGAGCCTTTTTTGGAGCGGGTGCGCCGCTCCATCTCCGGCCGGCTTTTTGATGGCGCCAACCCCATTGCCTTTCCCGCCAGCGATTTGGATTACTGCACCCAGGTTGACCGCTTTGATTTCGCCATGCGGGTCAAGCGGCGGGAGGGGCTGCTGGTAATGGGGGTAGTCAGGTGAGGGTGCTGGTTCATCCAGAAGAACCTGTTTACACCGTCTCAAAATAGCCACAAATTAACACCTATTTTCACCAATTTTCTCTTTCATTCGTGCTAACACTACAACGAGACTTCGCTTTAGAAACCCGGCTTTTAACACTTTTAGAAAGCCACGTTTGGGCAATAGAGGCGCTTTTTAACCGAAAAAGCCGGGTTTCTTTACACCATTATGTCAAAATCTCGTTGTAATACTAATTTGTGTTAATTCGTGGCAGTTCCTATGATGCAGCCCCAGTACCTCCAGTAGACTAAAAATTAAGAAGCACCCCACACTGCCTGCGCAGTCTCCACAATCGTCTTGAGTTTGATTTTCTCATCATCCACCGAAATGCGGTTGCCGATAATAGAGGTAGAAAAGCCGCATTGTGGGCTGAGGGCCAATTGTTCCAGCGCCACGTACTGGCTGGCTTCTTTGATGCGGGCGGTGAGTCCTTCCACTGTTTCGCGGTAGGGCGTTTTGGTGGTGACCAGGCCCAGCACCACCATCTTGTCGTCGGGAACCTCTTGCAGCGGTTCAAAATTGCCGGAGCGAGCGTCGTCATACTCCAGCAGCAGCCGCTGGGCGTGAATATTTCTAAAAATGGGTTTGGCAATCAGGGCGTAGCTGCCTTCGGTGAGCCAGCGGCTGCCCTGGTTGCCCCGGCACAGGTGAAAGCCAAAGGTGATGCCGGGGAAGCCGTCAATCACGGCGTTGTCCAGTTCGATGCCGTGATGCAGCCAACGTTCCAGCGTCCAGCCCTGGCTTTCGTAAAAGGCGCGGGTTTTGGGGTCGAGTAATAAGGGATAATGGGGGGCGTCAAGCTGAATGTAGGTGCAGCCCAGCCGCACCAGTTCGGTGACCTCGTCGCGCAAGATGTCTACCACATCGGCCAAAAAGCTGTCGAGGTTGGGGTAAATATGGCCGGAGAGGTTGGGAGACCAGAAGTTAGCCCACAGACTGGGGCTGGGCAGGGTAATTTTGGGGACGCGGCTGGTGCGTCCGCGCAGGTAGGTAAACTCTTCGGCCGAGAGGTGACGTTTGCGCTTTAATTTACCGACCACTCCCAGCTTTTGGGGCCGGGCCTTGCTCCAATTTCCAACGCGCTCGTCGCCGTACCAGTCGCCCCACAGGAAGGCGTCAAGATCATACTCGCCAAAGCCTTCCACCGCCGCCGGCATTTGACTCTGAAAGGAGAGCCGGCGCATCTCGCCGTCGGTTACGGTATCCAGCCCGGCTTCTTCCTGCAAGGCTACCGCCCAATCTACGGCCTGGTCTTCAATCTTTTTAAAGGCCACCTGGCTAATCGTCCCGTCGGCCACATCCTCTTGTGCTCGCAGCAGCTCTGGCGGCCGGAGCAGGCTCCCCACCACATCGGTATGAAAGGTGTGCATGGCTTCCTCCT
>CAZDMM010000496.1:2957-5965 GCA_964505845.1 uncultured Caldilineaceae bacterium | reverse complement strand
TTGTGCTCTCGCCATATTTATTAGGTGACAGTCACTTTTTAAGTGACTGTCACCTTTTCCCTTTTTCTCATTTTACAACCAATTGGCGATCAAAGCCGGTCAGGGTGCGCACGCCCGCAACGGTGACGGCCACAATATCCTCAATGCGGATGCCAAACTGTCCCGGCAGGTAGACGCCCGGTTCCACGCTAAAGGCCATGCCTTCTTCCAAAATTAGCTCGTTGCCGGCCATAATGTAGGGCGCTTCGTGGATTTCCAGCCCCAGGCCGTGCCCGGTGCGGTGAATGAAATAGTCTCCGTAACCGGCGGCCTCCAGAACGCCACGAGCGGCCTGGTCTACGGCCTGCGCTGTCACCCCCGGTTTGACCGCCGCCCGGCCCTGTTCATTGGCGGCCAGAACGGCTTCATACGCCTGCAAAAAGCCAGCCGGAGGGTCGCCCAAAAAGATTGTGCGGGTGATGTCCGACTGGTAGCCGTTCAAGGTAGCCCCAATATCAAGGATAATCGCATCGCCGTTTTGCAGGCGGCGCGGCCCGCTGTGATGGTGCGGAAAGGCTCCATTCGGCCCCGAAGCGATCAGGGTAAAGGTGACCACTTCGGCCCCGTCTTTGCGAAAGGCTTCTTCTACCACCCAGGCCACCTCGGCTTCGGTGACGCCGGGGCGGCAGGCATCTATGCCCGCCTGCATAGCCCGCCCCGCCTGCTCGGCGGCCAAGGCCAGGGCTTCGATTTCCTCCGCCGATTTGCGCGTCCGCAGCGGGGCCAGCACCGGCTCAATGGTGATGGTTTCTTGCGGGTTGGTGGCCGCTAGCAGGAGCAGCAAAAAGTCGGCCCGCATCGTCCCATCAATCGCCAGCCGCCTGACCGCGAGATTGGACACGGCTCGCTGCAGGGCTTGCTGCGGCCCTTCGGCATCGGGCCAGCGCTCCATGGGCAGGTCAACATGCCCGGCTACATCGGCGGCGTTCAAAGTGGGGACGACCATTCCCACGCGCTCCGGGGAGACCAGCAGCAGGCACAGCCGCTCGTCGGGATGGGGCACGTAGCCCAACAGGTAACGCATGTTGGCCGTTGGGCCAACCGCAACCAGGTCAATATTGGCCGTCTGCATCGCAGCCTGTAATTGCGTCAAACGATTTTTATTGTTAGCCATGCTCAACTCCTCAGAAAATAGTAGTCAGTAGCCAGTAATCAGTAGTCAGCAAGATGTTTTCATTACTGGGTGGTGTGCCGCAGGCTCATGATGACTCCCTTGAAAGTAACCATCATGTCACTGCGAGCCGCAGGCGAAGCAGTCTCCTTCCGAGCGGGCGATTGCTTCGGCCTACGGCCTCGCAATGACATTTTTATCATAACTCCAGGCCGTAATCGCGCCGGGCCTGCTCCGGGGTAATGTAGCCGTTCTTGAGGTCTTCCCGCACCAGGGCTGGGTCGCGCCGTTTGGGGTCGCCCCAGCCGGCCCCGGTGGCGGTCATAATCTGGATCACGTCATCCGTGTTGAGGGTCAGCCCGCTGACCACCGCGTAGCGCTCTTTTTCTCCATTGGCCCGGCGAATGACGATGTGGTTCGATGAGCCGGGCTGGCCGCCTTCGAGCGGCCAGGGAGTGAACTTGGAGCGGGTGTAGGCGACCGTCAGCCAGGCGTTGTCGGAGCGGATGCGGTAATCTATGCGCACCCCTTTGCCGCCCCGGTGCAGCCCCGCGCCGCCATCCTCGTCGTGGAAGCTGAGGTAGTCAACGGTAACGCCGTAGCGCGCCTCGGCCACCTCGGCCGGGCAGTTGTAGGTTTCGCCGTGCAGCCCGCAGAACTGGCCGGAGTTGCCATCTTTGCGGGCCGAGCCGCCCCAGCCGCCCAGTTCCGGCTCAATCACGGCGTAAGCTCGGCCGGTATCGGGGTGCAGACCGCCAAACAGCGTGCCGCAGACGGAGGAAAAGCTGCCGGCCGGAATCTGGTGGGGCATGTGCTGGGCCAGGCAGCGCAGCACCAGGTCGTGCAGCCGCACCGTCAGCTCGTAGTAAATGCCCATGGCCGCCGGGTAAGTGGGGTCGAAAACGCTGCCGGGGCGGGTCAGCACTTTAAGCGGGCGGAAGGTGCCGCCATTGGCCAGGCGGGTAGGGGAGGTGACGCCCTTAAAAGCCATCTGGCAGGCCACAATGGCGTCATCGCGGCTCATGTTGAAGGGGCCTTTGTCCTGGTCGGGGTTGTCGCGCAGGTCAATGATAAACTCCTTGTCGGTGATTTCCACCGTCACCTTATAGACCTGCCCGCTGTCCTGCTCTTCGGCCAGCGAGTAGACGCCCTGGGGCAGGTTTTTAATCGCGCTCAGGCTGACCTGTTCGCCAAAGTTCATGTAATCTTCCAGGGCATGCAGAAAAACGTCTTTGCCATACTTGTGGACAATTTCCAGAATGCGCCGTTCGCCCACCCGCACCGAAGCCACCCCGGCCCACAAATCGCCGCGCAGGAAGTCGGGCATGCGGCAGTTGGCAGTGAGGATGTCAAAGACCGAGCGGATCGGTTTGCCGCGCGAGATTAGTTTAACGCCCGGATAAATCATCCCTTCCTGAAAAATCTCGGTGGCGGTGGTGGACATGCTGCCGGGAACCATCCCGCCCACGTCATTCCAGTGGGCGATGTTGGCCGTCCATGCCACAATTTCATCGCCGGCAAAGACCGGCATGGTCAAAACCATGTCGTTCAGGTGGGTCACGCCGCCGTTATAGGGGTCATTGGTAATAAAGACATCGCCCGGCTCAATATCGCCCGGCTGGTTAAATTTTTCGATGATTTTCTGGACGGTCTTATCGAGCACGCCCACAAAAGCGGGAATCCCGGCCCCGGAGCCGGCCATCTCACCGTATTTGTCGGTGATGCCGGTGCCCATATCGAGCACTTCGTAGATAATCGCGCTCATGGCCGTGCGGCGCATGGCCGCGAACATCTCGTCGGCGGCCGCCTGGATTGAGTTCTGGATGATTTCCAGAGTGATAGGATCGTATGTGTTAGA
>CAZDMM010000496.1:344-2942 GCA_964505845.1 uncultured Caldilineaceae bacterium | reverse complement strand
CCTGAGTTAATGACTAACCAATTTACGATTTCAGATTTCAGATTTCAGATTGATTCCGCTAACAATTTAATCGTAAATCGTAAATCGTAAATCCCTTTAGGCCGTTAAAATTTGGTAATTGCCGTATTCGTCTATGTGACACGGCATATCCGGGGGAATGACCACCGTGGCTTCCGCCTCTTCGATAATGGCCGGGCCGACAAAGCTCATGCCGGGGGCCAGCCGGTGCCCATCATACAAGGCAGCCTGGCGCAGGCCGGCCTCCAGGAAATCTACCTCGCGGTAGCCCTTGATGGCATCTTCGACCTTGCCGGTAGTCTGGGGTAATTTATGTGGCTCCAGCTTGTCCACCTCGGCCATGGCAATCAGGTGATAAGTGACCAGTTCCACCGGCGCATCCAGCCGATAGGTGTACTCGCGCTCGTAGTTGGCGTGAAAATGCTCCAAGATGCCGGCCATGTGCTCGGCGGTGATGGTTCCGCCCGGCAAATCTATCTCGGTGGAATGTTCCTGGTTTTGGTAGCGGAAGCGGCCATACCGCAAGAAGCGTACGCGGGAACGGGCGATATTTTCGGCCTCATATTCCTGGTAAGCCGTCTCTTCCAGGGCGGCAAAGGTGTCGTTGAGTTGGGTCGCTGTTTCCGGCGAACTTAACTCGATGAGGCGGGTTTGCAGGTAATCCCGGCGCAGGTCGCTCAAGAGCATGCCCCAGGCCGAGAAAACACCCGACAGGTGAGGAATGACCACTTTCTTGATGCCCAGCTCTTTGGCCAGGGCGTAAGCGTGCATCCCGCCGCCGCCGCCAAAGGCAATGAGCGTGAAATCGCGCGGGTCGTGGCCGCGATTGACCGAAATGAGCTTGATAGCGTTGACCATGTTGTTATTGGCCAGGCGAATGATGCCCCGCGCCGCTTCCTGCCGGGTGATATTGAGTTTTCCGGCCAGGGTATCTAGGGCGCGGTTCACCGCGTCCATATCGGCGGTGAGAGTGCCGCCGCAGAAATAATCGGGGTTGATCCGACCCAAAGCCAGATTGGCGTCGGTGGTAGTAGCCTCAGTTCCGCCAATGCCGTAGGAGACCGGCCCCGGCACCGCGCCCGCGCTCTGCGGGCCAACGTGCAGCCGCTGAAATTCATCCACCCAGGCAATGGAGCCGCCGCCCTGGCCAATTTCAACCAGGTCTACCACCGGCACCATCACCGGGTAACCGGCAAACACGTCGGTTTGCTCGATCATATAATTGGTGTTCAGCTTGACGTGACCGCCGGTGATCAGGCCGCACTTGGCCGTCGTCCCGCCAATGTCGAGAGCTATCACTTCCGGCTCGCCGATCAAGCGGCCCAGGGCCGCCGCGCCCCACACCCCGCTGGCCGGCCCGGATTCAACCATCGTGATCGGAATCAGGCGGGCGTTTTTGACGGTGTCAATGCCGCAGTTGGACTGCATAATGTAGGGGGTACAGGTCATCCCGGCTTCGACCAGCCGCCCGGTCAGGTCGTCCAGGTAGCGGTGGGTAATGGGCTGCACGTAGGCCGACATCACGGTGGTGTTGGTGCGTTCGTATTCACGCCACTCGCGGGTAATCTGGTAGGAGGCCACCACCGACACTTCCGGCCACAATTCCTTGACCCGGCTCAGCGTGGCCTCTTCATGGGCTGAATTGGCGTAGGAGTTGAGCAAACAAATCGCCACCGCTTCAACGCCTTCGGCTTTAAAATCGGCCAGGATGGCCGGTAAGCCGGACAGGTCGAGCGGGGTGGTCTCAACGCCTTTGTAATTGATCCGGCCGGGCAGATCGCGCCGCAAATAGCGGGTCACAAACGGTTTGGGTTTTTCGTACTCCAGGTTAAAATAGTCGGGCCGGTTGCCCCGGCCTATTTCCAGCACATCCCGAAAGCCGGCGCTGGTGATGAGGGCCGTTTTGGCCCCCTTTTTCTCGGTGATGGCGTTGATCACAATCGTCGTGCCGTGAACAAAGGACACAAACTCGCCGGGGGAGATGTGACTGGCAGCAATCACGTCCATCACCCCCTGTTCAAATTGGCCTGGCGTGGTGTGACTTTTCGCCGTGTTGACGGCCCCATCTGAGGTAACATAGACGAGGTCGGTAAAGGTCCCCCCGATGTCTGTTGCTACTCTGATCATAGGATTTCCTCTCTGTTTATATGAATGATAGCCAGGGTCTCCGGGTCCAGCCGGACGCCATAAACGTCTTCAGCCGTTTCCAAAGAGACATAGCCATTTTTTACATCTTCAATGACCGCGCTGACCGGGCGCTGTTGGGGCGAACCGTAGCCACCGCCAACGCCCGTAATCAGGCGGGCTACATCCCCCCGCCGCAGGACGTGCCGGGCGATCTTACCCCGCCACAACACCGGCTCAGGCTGCTGGGGAGTCAATACCTGCACGCCGTTGGGCGAGCCATTGCTGCCGCCGTTGGCGCCCCAGGGTGGATATTTGTGGCGGCCAAAGGTGGTGGTCAGCAATGCTTTATCCGCCAGCAGGCGGTAATCCCGAACCAGCCCCAACCCGCCCCGGTGTTGCCCGTGCCCGGCCGCCGCTTCATTAAAAGCGAATTGATCTACCAGGAGCGGATAG
>CAZDMM010000496.1:0-334 GCA_964505845.1 uncultured Caldilineaceae bacterium | reverse complement strand
CCCACCGGCACCAGGCCGTTTTCGCCATCTTTGGCCGCGCCCGCGCCCCAGCCGCCGGCCTGCGGTTCGACCAGGATAAAGCGTTCCCCGGCCTCATTGAACCCGGCGATCAGCGTGCCGCACACGCTGAGATGATGCCCGGCGGTCAAGCGATCCGGCAGCACCGGGAACAGGGCGTGCCAGAGCAAATCTACGGCATACGCCCCGGTTTCCCAATAGGTCGAAACAGGCGCGGGCCGCTGGGCGGTGAAAACCGTTCCGTCCGGGCAAATAATCTGGACCGGGCGAAACCAGCCGTCATTCACCGGCGTGGCCGGGTCGGTGATGGCTTTAA
>CAZDMM010000495.1:0-5973 GCA_964505845.1 uncultured Caldilineaceae bacterium | reverse complement strand
ACCTCAACCTGCACTTGAGCCAACGCCTGCTCGATTTGACCACCAAGCAGCGACCGCTGCGGGTCCGGCGCATCTTGGCCCAGATCGTTGACAGCTACCCGGAGCCAACCCTGGCCGTGGACAACATCGAACTACTCTTTGAGCCAACCTTGCAGCAGGAGCCGCTGGCTTTACTCCAGGAACTCAGCCGCAACAAGTCTCTCATCGTCGCCTGGGGCGGCAGCTACGCCGAACAAAACCGAGTGCTGACCTATGCCGAACCCGGCCATCCCGAATACCGGCGCTATGAGCGACTGGAAGTTATCATAGTGGCCATTTAAAGGGGCGATGATGGCACGGGGCGGCTGAATTATTCGGAAATATAGCAATCTATCGAGAGATTGTAATTAAATTGCAACGTTTTGAACCAAAATTTTATGTTATACTGGTTTCTGTAAGTCGCTCCTGAACTCAAAGCATTGCTTCCTGAATTGAAACGCGTGATACCTCGATGTCTTGTTTACTTAAAATCCAAACTCGACGTCCCGAACATTAATCACCTCGGAGTGTGTGCATGAAATACCGTGACCTCGTCCAGTTTGACCCTATTGAAAGCGTGGTGCAGCTCCGCGCCGCCGACGAGCGCCAGGCGGCCGAGCGGCTGGTGCGCACCTACGTTATCTCGGAGCGGATGGCCGAGTTACTGGAACGACTGGTCATTCCCCAATTGCAGCATACTACCCCTGCCGACAACCGGGGCCTGTTCGTCGTCGGCAACTATGGCACCGGCAAGTCGCATCTGATGTCGGTGCTGAGCGCCGTGACGGAACACACCGACCTGGCCGCTCACCTAACCCACCCCGGCGTGGCCCAGGCGGCTCAGAGAATTGCTGGGCAGTTTAAGGTGGTCCGGGCTGAAATCGGCACGACCACCATGCGCCTGCGCGACATCCTGCTGGGCCAGTTGGAGCTGGCCCTGGCCGATCTGGGTGTCAGTTACACCTTTCCACCGATTGACCAGGTCTCCAACAGCAAGGATATGCTGATGGAGATGATGGCCGCCTTTGGCGAGCAATATCCCAATCTGGGCCTGCTGTTGGTGGTGGATGAGCTGCTAGAGTACCTGCGCTCCCGCCAGGACCAGGCCCTGGTGCTGGATCTGAGCTTCCTGCGCGAGTTGGGCGAGGTCAGCCGCAACAGCCGCTTCCGTTTTGTGGCCGGCATCCAGGAGTCCCTCTTTGACAGCCCCCGCTTCCAGTTTGTGGCCGATGCCGTGCGCCGGGTCAAGGACCGCTTTGAGCAGGTCCGCATCGCCCGCGAGGATGTGGCCTTTGTGGTAGCCGAGCGGCTGTTGAAAAAAGATGACCGCCAGAAGACACTCATCCGGCAGCACCTCAATCAATTTACCCCCCTCTACGGCCAGATGGCCGAGAAGATGGACGACTTCGTCCGCCTCTTCCCTGTCCACCCGGCCTACCTGGAAACCTTCGAGCGCATCTATGTGGCTGAAAAACGGGAGGTTCTCAAGACCCTCAGCGCGGTCATGCAGGCCCGGCTGGATCGGGACGTGCCCCGCACCGAACCCGGCCTGATCGCTTACGACTCCTACTGGGCGGTCCTGCGGGAAAATCCCTCCTTCCGCAGCCTGCCGGAGATCAAAGAGGTCATTGACAAGAGCCAGGTTTTGGAAGATCGGGTCAGCCACGCCCTGCCCTACGCCGCCTACAAACCGGCAGTTCGGCGGCTGATTGATGCCCTGAGCGTCCACCGGCTGACCACCGGTGACATTTATACCCCCCTGGGCGCAACCGCTGAGGAGCTGCGCGACGACCTGTGCCTTTACCTGGACAACCTGCCCGAGCGCGACGCCGACTTCCTCAAAACCAGCGTCGAGTCGGTGCTGGAGCAGATTGTCAAGACGGTCAGCGGCCAGTTCATCTCCTTTAATCCCGACAACGGCCAATATTACCTGGACCTGAAAAAGGACATTGACTTTGACGCCCTGATCGAGCAGCGGGCCGCCAGCTTGGACAGCAACCAGCTTGACCGCTACTACTTTGTGGCCCTGAGCGAGGTAATGGAATGTCCCCAGGCCACCTACGTGCCCGGCTTCCGCATCTGGTCGCACGAGGTCGAGTGGCGGGAGCGGCGGGTGACCCGCCCCGGCTACCTCTTTTTTGGCGCGCCCAACGAGCGCTCGACCGCCCAGCCGCCGCGCGAGTTTTACCTGTATCTGCTCCAGCCCAACAACCCGCCTGCCTTCGGCGACACGCACCATGCCGACGAGGTCTTTTTCCGCCTGGCCCGGCCCGACACCGATTTCGAGGCTGCCCTCAAGCGCTACGCCGGGGCGCGGGAGATGGCTGGCGCGGCCTCCGGCGACAACAAGCTCCAATACGAGCGCAAAGCCGCGAGCCATCTGCGGACTCTGCAAAGCTGGCTGCGCGACAACCTGGCCCGGGCCTATGACGTGACCTACAAAGGCGTCACCAAGCCGCTGATCGAGTGGACCCAGAGCGCTGCCACCCCGCCGCGCTCGACCACCTCGGTGCGCGACCTGGTCAACACCGTAGCGGCCAATTGCCTGGCTTCTGCCTTTGCCGAGGCCCTGCCCGACTACCCCGCCTTTAAAGTGCTGATTACCCAGGCCAACCGGGAGCAGGCGGCGGCGGAAGCGCTGCGCTGGCTGGCCGGGGGCTTGAAAACACAGCAGGGCGCGGCGGTGCTGGAGGCGCTGGACCTGCTCGACCCGAAGGGCCACATCCACGCCCGCGGCTCCCGTTATGCCGGCCATTTTCTGGCCCAACTGGAGACCAAGGGGGAGGGGCAGGTGCTCAACCGGGCCGAACTGATCAGCGGCCCTATTGGCGCCGAAATAGACCGGCACTTTAGGTTGGAGGTGGAGTGGGTAGTCGTGCTGCTACTAGCCCTGGTCTACACTGGCGAGGCCACCCTGGCCCTGCCCGGTCAGACCCTCGAGGCCGGGAATATCGAGGAGGCCACCCGGCTCAACCTGGACGACCTGTTGAACTTCAAGTTCATCCGCCGGCCCAAGGGCATCCCGCTGGCTGCGCTGACCGAACTGTTTGAGCTGTTGGGCCTGCCGCCCGGCCTGATCAAAGATGCTACCCAGCACCAGGCGGCGGTAGAGCAGTTGGCCAAACGGGTGGCGGCGGAGTTGGAGCGACTGGTGCTGACCCGGCAAAAGGTGCAGGAGGGCCTGCCGCTGTGGGAGGCTCAGGTGCTGGAAGGCCAGGTCAAGGCCGATCTGCTGCGCCGCCTGGATGCCCACAAAGCTTTTTTGGAGTCGCTGCAAGCCTATAACAAGCCCGGCAAGCTGCACAATTTCCGCTACGACACCGCCGAAGTCAAGGCCGAGGCCGCCCACCGAACCCTGCTGGCGAACCTGCAAACCCTCACCGAAGTCGTGGCTGCCCTGCAACCCCTGACCGCCTACCTGGGGGTGGCGCTGGCCGTTTTGCCCGCCGATCACCCCTGGTCGCAGCAGGCCAAAGCCCTGCAAACCGAGCAACTGGCCCAACTGCGCGACCCGGCCAACTGGGTGCAACCCAGCTTACGCACCTCCCTGGCCAGCGCCCTGGAACGGCTCAAGGCCGACTACATCCAGCTTTACCTGGAGCTGCACCGCCGGGCCAGGCTGACCCCTGACGAGGACGACCGTAAAAAGCGGCTGCTGACCGATCCGCGCTACAAGCAGTTGACCAGCCTGGCCGACCTGGCGTTTCTGCCGGTGGCCAGTCTCAAAAGGTGGGAAGACCGGCTGGCGGCGCTGCGGCCCTGCTTTGCCCTGGGCGCGGCGGATTTACGGGATCGTCCCTTTTGCGGCCACTGTGGCTATCGCCCGCTGGAAGAAGCCGAACCGGATAAACGGGCCGAAGTTGCGCTGGATGAACAGGACGAGGAATTGGGCAAGCTCCATGCCGCCTGGACCGCCGCTCTGCTGACCACCCTGGTCCAGGAAACGCCCCAGCAAACCATCGAGCTGATGGCCCCGGCTCAGCAAAAGCTGATCAAAGACTTTTTAGCCGCCCGCGCCCTACCCCAGAAGATCAGCTACGATTTTGTGCAGGCGGTCAAAGAAGCCCTGGGTGGCCTGGCCCGCGTCGCCATTCCGCCGGAGGATATCCTCCTGGCCCTGACCGAAGGCGGCACGCCCTGTACCGTCCAGGAAATCCAGAACCGCTTCAACCAGTTCCTTAAAGAACTGACCGAGGGCCAAGACCCGAACAAGGTGCGGATTGTGATTGAGTGGTAATGTAATCGGTGAGGTGTTCTAATGCAATCGGCGTTAGGCTGGACTGTGCTTTCCCGCGAAGCTTTACGACGGGCGGAGTCACATTTACGCGATCAAGATCAGCAAGGTGTGCGTGATGAGATTGGTTTCTTGTCGCTTCACCAGGCTTACGCTGACCGATTCTTTCCGGGCACTTCGGTTCTGCAAACTCGATTGAGATATGTTCTGTTTGTGCCGTGGATATACCAAAACATTGCCAAACACCCTCAGCGCCAACAGATTAACCGAGCTATCCAGGAACAAGAGCTATCTTTGGCCAAACGACTCAAGAGCCGTCACGGTCTGAGTGATGGCGTTATTGGCGCTCGCTCTCTGCCCAAACAGACCTCACAGCCGCCAACAATGGTTTACTGGCATGCGCTAGGCACGTGGGGGATTTTGAGACTCTGGGCAGATGGTACTTATCCAACCCAAGCAGCGGTCCACCGGACATTGAGCAAACAACACCCCCTGAGCCGTCTAAAGGATGAGGATGAATCTCCTCTGGAAGAAAGTTTAACATTTTTTGTCAAGGTGCCGGATTCACCAGAGGAGTGGCATAACCCGAACAAACCATTAGATTTCACAATTCAACCCGAAGAAGCCATCTTCATCCGGCAACATTTGGTCAGTGTACAACGTCCGGGTATGCCAGGGACACCATCGCTATTTGCCTATCTTGTGGAACACAATATTGATGTAATGAATTTAGAGTTTCCCTGGACCAAACTCATTTTGAAAATTGTTGATAAAGATGAACGCGAAGCGTTGTTGCGGGCCCAACAAACTGCGGCCTTAGCGGCAATTGGCAGAGCTATCTACGCAGCACTGGTTGAGCGTATCTGTGGCGAAGAAGATAAACGTCCCATACCCAATGTACATCGCGCCAACCTTGAGCGAGTGATTGAGTACCACCGCGATCAAGCATTGAAGTTGGATATTGGGGCAGTGGCGCTGGACGCACCCTATCCACTGCCGCCAAGCATTCTGGATACTCTGCGTGAAACCCAAAATTGGTTAAGAAATGGCAAAGATATTTTTAATTTGCGTTCTCTATATGAGCAAGCTGAAGTAAGCCGTAAGGGCAGGCGCGCCCGACTTGCCAGGACTCTGGCCGGGCAAGAGCGCAGAAACGAATGGACTCCAGATGAACACCCTCAAGCTTGGCCTTTACACTATCGCTGGTCGAACGTGCAACGATTGCTGAATGATTTGAGAAATCATGGATAAACGACATTGGAGCGGCCTATCCTATCTTGATGCGATACGACCCGAACCGGGCTGGTTAGTGGAGCGGGCAATTTTGGCGACCTATTCGGCCGATCTGGTTGCGGTTGTAGCTACGTTGCTGGCCCTGGCCGGGCTAGATGATGATCGCGGCTCGGGAAGCAAAGTAGACTTTGCCAATGCTTACGAGCAGTTGCGTGATCGGGTCAAAGTTCTGGTACAGGCGGGACGCCTTGGCTGGCCCAACAAGAAAATCCCTATTTTATCTATCCTCGACCGATTTATAGTAGAAGTCAATACCGACGAACGAAAAAGCTCGTGGCACCCCAAAGCTGCTTTAGTGAAGATGATTAACGTAGATGATCATGATGATATAACGTGGCGACTCTGGATCAGCAGCCGTAATCTGACCCGGAGTATAGATTGGGATGCGGGATTGATATTGACCGGCCGTGTTGATGGCGGTGGCCAAC
>CAZDMM010000494.1:0-5974 GCA_964505845.1 uncultured Caldilineaceae bacterium | reverse complement strand
CCGTGGCCGCCAGCCGAAATAAACGCTGGCCGGGCGTAGCTAACCGCGCCCGGTTAGATTCTATCAGCCAGGCTGAGGATATTCGGGAATTGGTCGCCGAAGCTCGTTTAAAAATCAAACAACGAAATTTAGACCTGGCTCTCATCCTGCTCAATCAAATAGACAAATCTGCTCACATCATTGCCCTTACGCTCCAAAACGCCCCCGCGGGGCCGGAGGACGTGGAGAGCAAATCGGAGAAATCTAATGACACCTTATGACCTGGCTCTCGCCATCATCCAAATTTTAGATCAGCGCCTACGCGCCACCGGCCATACCTATATCGCCGGCCGTCTCTGCCTCACGCTCGATGAGGCGCTTCGCATCCTCGATGAGGTGGGTAATGGCTGAATTGATGCTCGAATTTATCAATTATGCCTATGACCGTCACCTCGGTGACGGTCACAGAGGCGACTTTGAGACCTGCCCCCGCCGCACCTGCCGCCGAGCCAGGCAGTTGGAAATCTATCTCATTTTGACCGACCGCTGGCTAACAGCCGCCTACAACTGGATGACCGAAAATGTCACTGCTAACTGAGGTCAAGGGCTGGTCGCCAATAATACATTCGTTGGCGCGTCAAAAAGGGATTGGTCTAATCACCGCTGCGGTTTACGGTGCAGTCTGGCGATACTGCCAAATGGATAATAGAGTTTGTAATGCTAGCCTGGAAACTATAGGAGGCGATCTCGGAATAGATAAAGCCACAACATTACGACATATAAAAAAATTGTGTCTAAAAGGGTACTTGAAGGACTTAACACCAGATTTGAGGAATGTTCCCCATACCTATGCCGACTCGGGAAAAATCAGGTTGTCCAGTTCTATTGATGTGACGAAAACTGTTGCAGAGTGCAACGCAACTGTTGCAGAGTGCAACGCAACTGTTGCAGAGAGTCAATTGAATAGAGTCTATAAGAGAGATTCTAATAGAGTGAGTCACACGCCTGAAAAAATTCTCGCTGAAAACAAAAAAATCGCCATCCGCCTGACCGAAATCTGCGGCTACAAATCACCGGAGTTTGTGACCGGCAAACGGCTGGCCGAACTCAGCGAATCGGTGGCGACGCTGTTGAAATGGCAGGTGACGACCGAACAATTAGATTTGTTTGGGCGCTGGTGGTGGGGCAAAAATCCGCCGACGCCGCGCCAGGTCGTCGAGGAATGGGGCAAATTTCTGAACGCCCAGGCCGCCGGCGAAAAACCAATAAACGGCTACAAACCGCACCTGACGCCGGAGCAGGTAGCCGCTGCCAGACAACTCAATCTAGAATCCGAGCAGGCTCTGGCTGAGAGCCGCGACAGAATAGATCAAATTGTCGCCGCCTCATGCGCCAACGGTATTGTCCAGGCCGAGTTGAAACGGCTGGCAAAAAAAACTAAACGATAAAGGAGAAAATTTATGACTGAACACACCGACCGCGGCCGCGCCATTCTGCGGCCGCGGCAAATGCTAGAGACTGATTTCCTGGTTTTGGACATCGAAACCACCGGGCTAGAGAGCGACGACGAAGCCGTACAAAAAGGCCGGATTGACCAATTCGAGGCCGAGCGCCACGAACTGCTTGACCAACTTGACCAGATCGAATCGCAGCGCCGAGCGGAGCGCCAGCGGCACCAACAACTCAAGGAGGCCGCCTGGTCGGTGTGCGCTGTCACGCCTCAATTCGAGTACGACCCGCAAGACCAAAAGGCTGCCCGCAGCGTTAGGGAGCAGCAGGCCGCCCTGCGCCGGCTGGCTAACCTGATAGATTTTCCGGGCTGGTTGGGACTATGAAATTGTACCCCCACTTCACCGTCCAAAAATCCGGCGACCTGTGGACGGTCTACGCCTTTGTCGCCCTGGAGCGGCCGCTCGATTCCAGGCCGCTCTCTAACGGCCAATCCCTCATCGGCGGCCAGCCGGCCGTATGGCTGTGGCAATGCCTCACCGGGCATTGCTGGGCCAGCCCGGCTACTACCGCCAACCTCAACCTCGCCCGCAGCGCCCGGGCCTACCTGCAATCTATCGCCACTACCCCCGGCGGCTACTTTTTAGCCTGGCGCGTCGCCCGCGATTGGGGCGAGGAAATTTGGCCGGGGATGGTGCGGCCAAAAGAGGAAAGAGAGGTATTACGATGAGCCAATTATCCGATATCGCTATCCAAATCAAAAACACGGCGCAGTCCACCGGCCAGGCTCAAACCACGCTTCCACGTGGTCTAACCCTAACTATAAGATTGACGGATCGCATCACCAATTATCACTCACCCGCCATCGTTGCAGGCCGGGAGACATGGAAATAAAAATCTGCCAGAGCTGCTTCGGTATCCCGGACGATCACCACCAGGAAACTGACCGGCGTGGCACGTGGCATATCGTTCGGTTGCGCTGGCAGGTGATAGCCGAGCAAATACCAATGGAATTGATGGCATAAAATAAGCCCAGCTGCCACACACAGCCGGGCCGGCCGGAGCAGGGGACACACGTCCTACCCCGGCTTGACCAAATTTTATCACAAAATTGAGGACACACAATGGACAAACAAATTTTTTTAGCTGAGCGCGGCCAGCGCATACCTATTAAATTTCAGGGCTATACCTGGGGACAGCGTGCCTTTGCCGCCATTCACATCGAAAGTCGTGGCTCCATTTTTTTAATGGGCAATCCCGCTGACCTGGTCCTAGAACTCCGCCGCCTGGCCGCCCACATCGAATCTGAATCCTGCCAGGAAACAAAAGCCGCTATCATGCATGCTGAAACAATAGATTAACCGGAGACTATCCAGTTTAGCCGCAGCCCCCAATTACGCCAGCCTCAAATGACCGATTTGACCGGCGACCCCGCCCGCGACTGGCCGCTGTTTGTTAAAAGATTCGGGCGCAAATCGCTGGATGTGCTGGTAGCTATTGCAGAACATTACAAGCGAGCCGGAATAAAACTCCCCGGCGTTGAGGCCATCCTCAACGCATTTGATGATTTGGAAGAGGTTTGGCCGCTGCGTCATAAAATCCTGGATCATCGCGGCGAGGTGTTGCGCGGTGGGCGCAGCGCCATTGCCAAACGACTCGACGTGATAGACGCCGGTAACTATCGCAGCCGTATTGATTCGGTAATTTGGCTGCTCAAAAACTACCCGGATGATTTGTTAGAAGAAAATGAGCCGATGTTAGAAAAAAATGCCGTATCACCTCTAACCCAATTAACCGATCTGCTTGGTACAAATAATTATTGTGAATGTGGCCAGCGGGCCGTTTACGCCCTGCCAGTCATAATCCAATTATCACCCGGACGGAGGGCCAGCCGATCTATCCGCACCGAATTGCATCTCTGTGGCTATTGCCTCGGCCTGGAAATGCAACTCCGGCGCAGACATCCATTAACCAATGATCTATAAAAAAGGAAAAACATATGAATCGCTTACAAATTCTGGTCGCCCCCGCCCCTGACGCGGTGGAAACCGCCGCCGATCTGATTCTGATGCTGCTCGCGGGAGCAAGGCGCGAACCGGATGCGCCGCCGCCGGGCGCGGTACACGTCCGCACCAACCCAAAAACGCAGCAGATAGAAATCATTGCGGAATATCCCAAAATCAAGGCTTCTGCACCACTTCTGCACCCCCTAAAAACGGTCAAAAAGGCAAACAGGGGTACTTTTACCTCGTACCGCAAACATCGCCGCTGCACCGCTTCTGCATCGCTACTCAGGAGAAATTAAAATGACCCAAGTTGATCTGCTCAAAATCTATCAAGCCGTCTATGGCGACCTGACCGCGCCGGGCCGGTTAGTTAGCCTGGACGAACTGGCTCGCGAACTGTCCAAACTCATCGGCAAATACCCCGCCTGGACAGGCCGCTACTTAAACAGCATCATCTTGGGGCACAAAGGCTTTAGCGTCACCGACGAAATGCGCCGGGCTATCGAAATCTACGCCACCCGGCTGGACGAAGCTCACCCCCTCCAGGCCCTGCTGGTGGAGATCACCGCCTATTCGATTAATGGCCGCGTCCGGCCCGGCTCGGTCATCACCGGCGAATCTAAACGCTGCGGGTGTGGCACGCTCTTTGTCCCTCACCACCCCCGCCAACGCTACTGCTGCCCGGAATGCCCGGCGCGGCCCAAACGAAAATGATTCCACCCCTAGAGAACTCGCCACACGGTAGCCGACTCGTCGGCGGCCCGACTCAAAGTCGCCAAAGGCGCGGAGCCCTTCCGGGCCTCCTGCCGCTCCCGAAGGGACGCAAAGCGGGGGGCCTTCGGCTCGGGACAAAGCGCCCTTGCGGTATCGGGCCCACCATTTTGAAAGGAAACATTGATGCTCATCTCAAACTTAACTCAACTCACCGATCTGCGTAGACGCTGCCTTTGCGACTGTGGTCAGCCGGCTCGCTACGCTCTGCCGGTTCAAGTGCGACTGAGCGGCTACCGAAGCAATTTCAGTAAACGGCCGTACCGGGTAATACTCCACCTATGTGGCCGCTGCCTGATGATAGAATTAGCCGGTCGGAAGCAATGCCCGGCCAAAGGAGATTTGATTGATGAATAAAAAATTACTCTGCCTCACAAACAGGATAGCCCTACGGATTGATCCCGCCCCCGACGCGGTCCAAACTACCGCCGACCTGGTCGTCATGCTGCTGACCACCCGCTGCCCGGCGTCGCTGAGCGTCCGTGCCAACCCAGAAACTCAGCAGTCGGGCTTTTTACATTCCCTTCAATTATGGCACTATCCGGTACTGTCCTACCCCGCCGCCGATGCCGTAGCCCGTTCCCCCAGGGTAGCTGTTGTCGTACTTGACGTAATCCACCCTGCTTGTTCCACCGCTACTGATCCCCTGCAACATCATTCCTGTAACGCTATATTCCCTGCCAGCCCAGATTGAGATTTGCCGGTTGGTAATCGGCAAGGTGGCCTGCACGTATCCCCCTGCCGTGCCGTTAGTCGTGATGGAGATAGCATGTATAATCTCGCAGGTCTGGTAGCGAATCCGATACTGGCCTACCACCGTACCCAGCGTCGTAAATGCTCCGCTGCCAGGCGTGACAGTCGGCGCGAATGACAGCCACCGCGTCTCGTAGATGGGCGAGTTGAGTACGATGCTGGTGGTCGGGATAGACCAGTTGTACGACGCCCCCGCGCTCAACGTCGCGTTGAAGCGCCCGATCAGCCGCACCGGGTCGGACGAATTGAAATTCGTCCAGTTTCCGGCGATGTACCTCTCATCGGTGGTCGTGTTGATAAAATCCCCCATGCGGGTGGCGTATGGGATGCGGCTGAAGGCAATTTTTATCCCCGCGCTGGCCCCACTTTCCGCAACGAGATAGACGAAATAATCAATCTGATTCGTTGCCAGCTCAGATGATCCGGCATTGAACCAGTTGGTACCGGCATTTTTGGTGGTCGAGAGAGCCGAGGTCACGATGTATAGGCTGTTGCCTGCTCTGACCACCAGCGGGTCAGATGATGAGGGAGTATTGCCCGCCAGCGTTTTGAGAACAATCGTTAGATTATTGGATGATACCGAGGCGTCAATGACGTAATTCGGAGCATCCGAATACAATCTGGTTGCTTTCTGGCTGGCAATCCTGGAGTCGCTACTTGCCGCCAGCGTCCCATCCGTATCCAGGTCGGCCCCATCCACCTGATCGGCATTGAGATTTGTCACCTTCGTGATGCTGCTGACCGCCAGCGGCGCAGTCCCGGTCGCCGCCGTCGAGACGAGCTGGGAATCTGTTCGAATGTCGCCAATTACATCCAGCTTTTTGCCTGGCGTCGAGGTTCCAATCCCGACGTTGGCCGCCAGGATATTCACCTCATCAGTCGCCTGGTCATCAAATTCGATGCGACCGCCGGCCGCACTCAACCCTATCCATTTGTCATCGGCTACTATTAGCGCCCCAACTGCGGTCAAATCTCCGGCATTATCAGCACTCAGGGCCGGGTCGGGCGACCCGTCA
>CAZDMM010000493.1:0-5981 GCA_964505845.1 uncultured Caldilineaceae bacterium | reverse complement strand
TTCCAGGCGCAGGTCGTGATTGCCAAAACTAAGCTGTCGCTCTACCACCAGTTCACGCAGGCTGCCATCGCGCCAATTGTCTATCAAAAGCTGACCATCCAGCCACAGCCGGACTCCGTCATCCACCAAAATGTGAAACTGGTAGAGACCCTCGTCAAAAGGCAAAACACGGGTCCAGCGCACCGAGAAGTTATCGGGCGGCAGGTTGGCGGCCGGCGCGCTGCGGCCCCAATTGACATCAATGGCGGCGTCATCGCGCACCAGGCTGGGCGCGCCCGATAAATCGGGGTTGGGGTAGTATTCGCCGCGCCAATTTTTTATTTCCGGGACCGGGGTTGGCGTTAAGGGAACCGGAGTAGCAGTGGGCGGCAGGGGGGTAGAGGTAGGAAAGACCACCACCGTAGGGACGGCGGTCGGCGGCAGGGTAATGGGGGTGGCGGTGGGCGGCGAAATGGGCGGCGGCGGCTGGGTGGCCTCCGGCGAGGGGGTCGGCGCGGGAAGGGGGGTGGCGGGTTGAGCCGCTGGGATGACCTTAAACGGCAGTGAACTGCTTTGGCCCGTCGCGGGCGATTGTACGGTAATCAGGGCCTCAGGCAAACCGGCCCAGTAGGCGTCTGTAGGGTAGGCCACCGAGGCTACAAAGATGCCCTGGTTGTTGACCGTTACCTTAGCCAGCGCAGTTTGCGGCTTTTGGGGGTCGTTAGGATTTTCCAGCACCACCAAAACAGAGTCGCCCGGCTGCCACCCCTGGCCGGCGACGGCAATCGCCGCACCGGGAGGGCCTTCGGCCAGAGAAAGCTGCAGTGAGGGTGCGGTTCCCTGGCCAGGAGTGGGGGTGACAAAGTTAGCTACGGCGGAGGTAGGGGTAGCATAAATGGCGCTGACATTTAACGAGGTTAGATAGGCAAAAGCGCCGGCGGCCAGGATCAACCCTATACCAATAAAGACCAGCAGCAGTACCAGGATGGAGGGATGCCCAAACCACTCCTCACTCAATTTGTTTAACTTGTTCATGCTCTTCTCCTTGAACGTTGCCCTCATTGTAAAGGATTAGGGCTACAATTGCAATACCCCCCCTTTCCCAAGAGGGAGAGGGGGGGTATTTTTAGAGACAGGTAAAGGGGTTGTCCATTTTTCTTTCAAGCTCTGGCTTGCAGTTGACCTCGCAGCCACTCTAGCCGGCCTACCAGGGCCAGGCCCGCCATGATTACGGTCAGGATGAGGATAGCAATTTGCAGGCCGTTAGGGTTAGCCAGGGGCTGCAGAGCCGGGATAGGGATGACCGGGCTGGCCGCAGGGGCCGGTTCGCCATAAGTGACCAACCCTTTGGCGGTAGCCGCCACCACCGCGCCGTCTGTCAGGTTAAGCCGGTCAACCAGGTATTGTGCTTCACCCAGTTTGCGCCACTGCTGCCCACCATCCAGGCTTTCATAGACGCCGCCGGCGGCTAATTGGCTGCCTATACCATAGGCTGTAGCCGCCACTACCCGCTCTGGGTTGTCAGCGTCTACGACCAGGGCTGTCACCCGGAGCGAGGCCCCCGGAACCGGGTCAAGGCCCGCGCTCACCGCTTGCCAGTTTTGGCCGCCATCGGTGGAGCGATAGACCCCGCTGGAAGGCGTCCCGGCATACAAAACCTGGGGGTCGCTGGGAGCTACCGCCAGCGAAACCGGCAGTTCCGGCAGCTTTTCCAGCTTGCGCCACTTGTCCCCCGAATTTACAAACAGGCCATCGTTGGTGAGGGCATAAACCCGGCTGTCACGGCCGATCACTAACCCCTTTACGTGAGCGTCGTAAAGGGAAACGTCGCCTACCAGAGTATAGCCGGAGCCATCGGCGCCTACATCAAAGCTGTAGACGCCCTGGCCGGCAGTGCCTACATACAGCAGACCCGGTTTAGCAGGGTCAACAGCCAGCGCCGTTACCGCCGGGATGAGGCCGTCGGGGCTGGCCGGCAGGCTGAGGAAAAATTTACGCCAGGTGCGTCCGCCATCATCGCTGCGCCACAGGTTGTTGGTAGTGGCTAGAGGCCCACCCTCGGCTCCGGCAAAGATCACCTGGTTATTGACCGGATGGACCGCCAGGGCGTTTAAGACAGGGCTGGGACTGGAGCCAACCAACTGCCAGGTGCGGCCCTTATCGTCACTGCGGTAGATGCCGGCCGCAGCAGTTTTGCCTGTTACATCCGCGTACAGCACCCGGCTTTCAACGCCGCCGGTTAAGGCTTGAACCGGCGCCGCCGACAGGTCGGCCATAGCCAAACCTTGAGACTCGCCCGCCACCAAAGCGGCGGCCGTGCCCACAGTTAAGATCACCGCAAACAAAACCACTCGGATCAACCAGTTTAAGACTCGTTTCTTCTTCATCGTAACCTCCTGATTATTGATTCAGGCTAATAAGCGTTTTCACTCAGTTATACGGACAACTGTTAAAAAGCTTCACTTTTAACATCTACCAGTATAAAACCATTATATAAGAACTTTATTGGAATAATGGTTGCCAGAGCAATGGCTAACCCTCCCTTTGAGGGTAGAAAACCGTCGCAAACCCGACAGGCAGCGGTCATACTGCGACTCTTAGAGCGTGTTTCTTAAAAAAGAAACCGGGTTTTTGAGAACTATTCGACCATACTTTGGGCAAAGAGACAGCCATTTTAAGGCTTAAAAACCCGGTTTCTGCGCCTAAAAATGTCCCAAAGCCATTTAAGAAACACGTTCTTAGGTCTATCCTGGCTTAAATATTGAGACACGCTCGATCCTGCCATCATACCTATCGTATCAAACTTTATCACAAAAGACATCAGCCTAAAGACGGCTTTAGCGCAAAAAAAAGACCGTCGTAAGACGGTCTATGGTTACATCAAATGACGGATAGTTTACCAGAAATGGCTTAAGCCCCGGCTCGATTTCATCAGTAAAAAATCAAAGTGGCTCAAGCCGCTGCGGCCAACTCGCTGAGGGCTTCATAGAGCGATTTGTAGGTTTTGAGTTTTTGCCAGGCGCGGCGGCCTTCGTCGGTATCCAGGTTAAGGCTGCCGTACATGGCTTTCCAGCCGGTATCCTGCCGCAGCAGGGTTAGGTGCCCGCCATGCTTTTGGGCCGCAATCGTCTCTACCTGGCGCAGCAACCGGGAGAGCTTGGGCGCTTTGGCTTCGGCCACCTGCAAATCATCGGTCGTCCAGAGGTCCGGTTCGCGGTCCAGCAACCAGACGTCGCGGGCAATATCAAACTGCATCCCCAACAGTTTGCCATTGGGTGAAACCAGCCAACTGGAGCGCTCTTCGGACTCGTGAATTTGCCAAAGACCGGTGGTGTCATTAAAGGCAGCTTCTACCAGGGTATTGCCATCTAACAAATAGCTTTGTCCCTCTTTGAGTTCAACAGCCATAGCTCAAATTCCTCCTTTGAAAGTAGTGATTAGTGATTACTATTTTTCATCCTTGTCTTTTTTTTCCGCTTCAGCCGGTTTCCAATTCAACGAGACTTTAAAGTGAGCGTCGCCCAGCGACTTGGCAATCATAGCTCCCGCTTCGGCGTCAATTTTGATGGCAAAATCAATGGAGGCGGCGCTGGGTAACGAGTCCAACCCCCGGATTGTTTCAATCACGCCATTAGCGCAGGCGCGAATGGCGGTAAGGGTTTGGTTGTAGACTTCTTTGGCAGTTTCGCCGGAAACATTCGCGGCCGGGGTTTGCCGGCTAAAACCGGCTGCGGCTTTGTGGGTTGTCTCAACTTCTATGCGCAAGATAGCGCCATCTTTGGTGTGAGTTTCAATATAATCGGCCATACGCTAAAGTATCCTCCCAATTTTTTGGCTACAGAAAGAAAAGCCGAGGAACACTCCTTCGGCTTTGGTGAGATCATATTAACCCCGGCTAATCATCACTGCTCCGGGACGACGCTGATGGGGTTTTTATCCGGTTCTTCGGGGGCAATTTTTTGCACAATCCGGTCAATCATTTCATAAACCACCCGCTGGCGGAAGCCGGCAATAAAACCGATCACCATCTGCAATATAACCGTAATCTGCGAGGACGCCCCGGCCGCATTAAAGGTGAGGAAACCGGCGGTGATAATGAGGTGGGTAACTGCGCCCAGCATAAAGCCCATAATCGGCTGGACCAGATAATACATAATGTACTGCCGGTCAAAATTTTGTTTGACGGCTACCCGCCAGTACAAACTATACAAAATACCAATAATGCCGCCAATACCCCCGGCCAGGGCCGAGTACCAGGCGCTCCGGGCGGCCGCCAACCCACCGCTCTCCCCGGCAAAATTCCCAACCACCGAATTAATATTTCCGGTAAAAACTATGGCCAAAATAAATAACACTAACCAGATGACGGCATAGCCAAACACAAATGAGCCCCAACTGTAAGACCAGCGTTTTAAATTACGCCGGCGCACCAACATCGTTTTAACCACAGCCACCCGGTAAAGCGCCTCGTCATACTGGCGAATATCTTCCAGGACAATATCTTGAGCTTCGCTGAGGGCTTTTAAGGCAAAGGAGACATCCTCGTTATTATCGCTCAATTCGTTAGAGACCACTTCATACAGACGCTCGATTTCATCATCCAGGGCTTTGCGCCGCTCCGCTCCCAGGTAGCGTTCTACCTTTTCACTCAACAATTCATCTCGTTCCACTTTGGCCCGCTCGGCCAATTGCAGCGAGCCGGTGGTGTATTGATAATCTGCGGGCAAGAGGTCCTCAATCCGGGTGGGCACGGCCTCGGTGATAATGCCGCCCACACTTTGGATAACCGGTTGGGGAACCGCCACCATCGGGGCCGGCGAGGCATAATAGGGGGCCGGCGCCGGGGCGTAAGTAGGAGCCGGCGCGGCCAGGGTAGGATCAGGCTTGCCCATCAAAGGTTCGGGCGTAACCACTGCCGGGGAGGTTATTTCTACCGGGGCAGCAGGCGGAACGGCGGCGCTCACCTCAGGGGTTGAAATAACCGGAGGAGGCGTTTCCACCGGCGCCGGCGCGGTGGGCGCTTCGGGGGCAGGAGGGGGAGCAGCCTCAACCGCCGGGGCTGAAACAACGGTCTCTTCCACCTCGCTGGCCAGGCCAGACAGGTCGTTATCATCGGTTGGGGCGGGGGCCGGAGCGGCAGAGGTTTCAAGGGGTGGAGGCGGGGCCGGCACAGCCGGCGTTAAATCTGGCGGAGGGGCATCCATCGCCACCGGCAGGCCCAAATCATCCACTTCTCTGGCCACATTGGCGGTGCGGGTTAAATGATTGGGCGGCAGTTCCAGGGCTACCGGCAAGTCCAAGTCATCGCCAGGCTGGGCGGCCGCAGAGGTATAAGCCTCGCTATCGGCTTCGTTCACAGGCAGGGATTCAAACGATCCAACAGGTCCGGAAACGCTGCTGGGAGAATTGGTCAAACTATTTTGATTTTCGGCAGCCATATTTATCCCCTCAGTATTAGTAGCTTTTGATTTAGCAACGGTGGACGATGAGGCGAGACGGGTTTGACTCGCGGCTGGCCCCCCTAATAGTACCTCAATCCCCTTACCTTTTTTCTCACCTAGACCTAAGGTTTCGGGGCCTTTATCCTTCAGACTAACCCGTTTTCTTGCCATGAAGAATTACCTCCGCAATACTGCTGCATTTCCGGCTGAAGCGGCGCCCTTATCACTCAAACTCTACCTCATTTCACCCTGCGGACGCCAACACGAAACCTTTAACTGTTAAAAGTCCAGCACATTATACCACAATTTAAGTTTGCCGTCATTTCTCACCTTATGTTAAAACATATCCCATTATACCACAAATAAATACAGCCGTCATCTCACGGCTGCATTTATTTTCAACAATTGGTCAGGCCATTTCCAACAAAAAAAGTCACCCTAGCTCAGGGTGACTTGGCTTGGCAAGGTTGACTAAACTCAAACCAGGATCAAAACAAGGCGTCACCCGGCTAGTTCTTAGTCAAGAAACTATTGTCGGGTAAAGGTGACGTAACTTGATTC
>CAZDMM010000492.1:0-5998 GCA_964505845.1 uncultured Caldilineaceae bacterium | reverse complement strand
TTTGATTATTGCCGATTCTCGCCTGCCCCATTTTGACGGCTTAACCGCCCTCAAGCTGGCCCTGGAGCGGGTTCCGCTGACCTGGCTAACATCCATACCATTGGCGATTATCTGCAATACCTGGGCTACCACCTGATGGTGGCCCGCACCGGGGCTGAAGCCTTACAGTTGGCCGGTGAGATCAAGCCAGATTTGATTTTGATGGATATTCATATACCGGTTCTGGATGGATTAGAGGTGACGCGGCGGCTGCGAGCCAACTCGCAGTTTGTCCACACCCCCATCATTGCCTTAACGGCCCTGGCCATGCCCGGCGACCGGGAACGCTGCCTGGCCGCCGGGGCCGATGATTATATTACCAATCGCCCGTTCAGTACCTATCCAAAAACCTCCGTAGATGACGCACGCTTCGCGTCTCGTCATCGGCTAACACACCTGCCCCAGAATCAAAGGCCCCCTAGTAGCCGCACATCGTCCCGGCGTCCTACGGGAGGTGCGGGTAGGGACGCTAGCCTACGGGTTTTCGGATAGGCTTTCAGAAACATTGGCAGAATCGCCGGCTTGTGCTAAACTATCAGCCTAAACCGTGATGCGCAAGCTGCAAGCGCCATTTTAGAGGTCTGCCTCTGCGCAGCGCCTTCCATTTTGGGGCGCATCACGTTTTATAACTACAAGAGGAGAGCCAAAAGATTTCGATTCAGGTCGAGGTACTGCCTATGTTAACCAATGGACACCCTAAAACTCTGTTTGAAAAAATATGGGACAATCACGTTGTGGTAGCCGAAGGCGGCCACCCTACGGTGCTGTATATTGATTTGCACCTGGTGCATGAAGTTACCTCGCCCCAGGCCTTTACCGGCCTGCGCGAGAAGGGGCTAAAGGTGCGCCGCCCCGATAAAACCGTAGCGACGATGGATCACGGCATCCCCACTACTCCCCCCCATTTGCCCATTAATGATGTGCTGGTGATTAACCAGATCAGCCAGCTTGAGAAGAACTGCCGGGAGTTTAACATTCCCCTGCATGGCCTCCACAGCCCCAACCGGGGCATTGTGCATGTCATCGGGCCAGAGTTGGGCCTGACCCAACCGGGCATGACCATTGTGTGCGGCGACAGCCACACCAGCACGCATGGGGCTTTTGGGGCGCTGGCCTTTGGCATCGGCACCAGCGAGATTGAGCACGTGCTGGCCACCCAATGTTTGCTGCAAAACAAACCCAAAACCTATGCGGTGTGGGTAGAAGGGGCCTTACCTCGCGGCGTGTCGGCTAAAGATATTATCCTTAACCTGATTTCACGCATCGGCATTGGCGGCGGCACCGGCCATGTCTTTGAATACATGGGCAGCGCCATTCGCAGCCTGTCTATGGAAGAGCGCATGACCATCTGCAACATGTCCATCGAAGGGGGAGCGCGGGCCGGCATGGTGGCCCCGGATGACGTCACCTTTGAGTATATCGCCGGGCGGCCGCATGCCCCAAAGGGTGAAGCCTGGGATAAAGCCGTGGCGCAGTGGCGCACCTTGCCCACCGACGAGGGGGCTGTTTTTGACCAGGAGATTTTTATTGACGCTGCTTCCCTGGAGCCGATGATTACCTACGGCACTAACCCCGGCATGGGCATGAAAATCAGCGAGCACATACCCGACCCGGCTACCATCAAAGATGTCGGCGAGCGCCAAACCCTGGAAAAAGCCCTGGCCTATATGAACCTGCGGCCCGGCCAGCCGCTGCTGGGCCAAAAAGTGGATGTGGTCTTTTTGGGCAGTTGCACCAACTCTCGCCTGAGCGACCTACGCCTGGCGGCCAGCCTGCTCAAAGGGCGCAAAGTGGCCGAAAACGTGCGCATGATAGTGGTGCCCGGCAGCCAGCAGGTCAAACAGCAGGCCGAAGCCGAGGGTCTGGACAAAATCTTCAAAGAAGCCGGGGCCGACTGGCGCGAGTCCGGCTGCTCGATGTGCATTGCCATGAACGGCGACCAGTTAGAGCCGGGGCAGTACGCCGTCAGCACCAGCAACCGCAACTTTGAAGGCCGGCAGGGCAAAGGCGGGCGCACCTTTTTAGCCAGCCCGCTGACCGCCGTAGCCACCGCCATTACCGGCCAAATTACGGATGTGAGGACGATATTGAACTGAGCGTGTTGCGTGGCCCGTAGGTTAACGGACCACGCAACACGCGTTGCTGCGCTATTGCTTTGGAGGTAAAAGTGAGTCAACTATTAGAGATTCAGTATATCTCAGATGAAAATGGTGAGACAACGGGTGTCATTGTGCCTATCCAGCTTTGGCGTGAGATCATGTCGGAAAAGGAAACAGCTTACCTGCTAGAAAGCGCCGCAATGAAAAAACGTCTATTGGAGGCCAAAGAACGTTATGAGGGTATTCCGTTTGAGGTAGTCCGTGAAAAGCTTGGAATTTGACCCCGCTGCCTTTGAAGACCTGGCCTGGTGGATAGAAAAAGATCGTAAAAAAGCGTTGCAAATCATCAAATTAATCGAAGCCGTTCAGCGCGATCCATTTCAAGGCATTGGCCAGCCAGAATCCTTGAAACACGATTTAGCTGGTTGTTGGTCGCGCCGCATAGACCGAGAACACCGCTTGGTATATCAAGTTCTGGATGAGAAGATAAGAATCCTGGCTTGCAGATATCACTATTAAGGAATAAAGAATGGAAAAGTTCACCACCTTAACCGCTACAATGGTTTCCATCCCCACCGAAAATATTGACACCGATCAAATTATCCCGGCCCGCTTTTTGAAAGTGACCGACAAAAAGGGGCTGGGCGACAACCTGTTTTGCGACTGGCGCTATGAGGCTGATGGCAGCCCCAAACCAGATTTTATCCTGAACACCGAGCAGGGCCGCAAGGCTAAAATCCTGGTGGCCGGCGACAATTTTGGCTGCGGCTCCAGCCGCGAGCACGCGCCCTGGGCCATTATGGGCTACGGCTTTCAGGCTGTCATCTCCACCAGCTTTGCCGACATCTTCCGCAACAACTCGCTTAAGCTGGGCCTTTTGCCCATTATTGTAGACAAAGAAACCCATTACCAGCTTATGAGCCTGATTGCCGAGGAGCCGGATACCCAAATTACCATTGACCTGGCCAGTCAAACCGTGCAACTGCCGGACGGTCGCCAGGTGCAGTTCCCCATTGACACCTTTAGCAAAACCTGCATCCTCAATGGCATTAACCAACTGGGATATCTGCAGCAGCACACGGCAGCGGTAGAAGCTTTTGAAGCCACCCACCCCGACCGGGTGAATACCATAGCCGCATAAACTGCGTCCAGCCGGATGACATCTGTCGCCGCAACAAATGACATATGCCACTTTTAAGGGTTGGACAAAGGTTTTAAGATGATGGTGGCAAAAAAATATCTCACTTAAGTTTAAGGGAAAGGATGAACATTATGGCAAATCAAGCTATTGTTGATTTATTAGGAGAAAAAGCAGAAAGCCTGCTTTCTCACGTATCTAAAGGGGTGCCAAAGGAGATGCTTCATCTCCCCGGCCCCGATTTTGTGAATCGGGTGTGGCAGCAAACAGACCGCAGCCCCCAGGTGCTGCGCAGTCTACAAGCCATGTACAACACCGGGCGGCTGGCCGGCACCGGCTACCTGTCCATTTTGCCGGTAGACCAGGGAATTGAGCACTCCGGCGGGGCCTCGTTTGCACCCAACCCCGCTTATTTTGACCCGGAAAATATTGTCAAACTGGCCCTTGAGGGCGGCTGCAATGCCTGCGCCTCCACCCTGGGCGTGTTGGGGGCAGTCTCACGCAAATATGCCCACCAAATCCCCTTTATTGTTAAACTTAATCACAATGAATTGTTGACCTACCCTGAAAAGGCTGACCAGGTGATGTTTGCCAGCGTCAAACAGGCCTGGGATATGGGCGCAGTGGCTGTTGGGGCCACCATTTACTACGGCTCTCAGGAAGCCGGCCGCCAGATTCAAGAGGTCAGCGAGGCGTTTGCTTACGCCCATGAACTGGGCATGGCCACCGTCTTGTGGTGCTACCTGCGTAACCCGGCCTTTAAGAAGGACGGGGTGGATTATCACCTCAGCGCCGACCTGACCGGCCAGGCTAACCACCTGGGCGTCACCATCGAGGCCGACATCATCAAGCAAAAACTGCCCGAAAACAACGGCGGCTACAAAGCCGTCAACTTTGGCAAATCTAGCTCCAAGATGTATAACGGCACCCTTATCACCGACCACCCGATTGATATGGTGCGCTGGCAGGTGGCCAACAACTACATGGGCCGGGCCGGCTTGATCAACTCCGGCGGCGCTTCCGGCCAAAATGACTTTGCCGAGGCCGTCTACACCGCGGTGGTTAACAAACGCGGCGGCGGCATGGGCCTCATCTCCGGGCGCAAAGCCTTCCAGCGCCCCATGGCCGAAGGCGCCAAGCTGCTCAACCACATCCAGGATGTGTATTTGGATACGAGCATTACCGTTGCCTAATTAACGCCCACCGGCGACAGACCGCAGACCGCCAACAACTGACGACGGTGTGCGGTCTTCATTCAAAAGGCAGTTCTGGATATTTATGCCACTCAACCATCATTCCTTCAATAGAGGTGACAATCGGGCGATAGCTTCAGGCGCTGTCGCCCGCCGTATTGGAACCCTCTGACGTGGGGACCGCGGGAGACCAGCAGCCGGGAGGAAATGTTGGAAGGCTGGAAGATTGGAGGATTGGAAAGCAGTAACTATCCAGTCTGCCAGCCTTCCAACCCTCCAGTTGTTTTTTTCATCGCCTCACCGCCTCATCGCCCCTCGCGTTGTCTTCTTTTTTGCTTCCCCTTCACTAAAACTTTATAATCAACATCTGTTTTGGAGGTTCCAATGACCCAGATATTCATTTATGATACCACGCTGCGCGATGGCACGCAGGGTGAAGGTATCTCGCTTTCTTGCCACGATAAATTAAAAATTGCCGAAAAATTAGACGAGTTTGGGGTACACTACATTGAGGGTGGTTGGCCCGGCTCAAATCCCAAAGATGCAGAATTTTTTGCGCGCCAGCACGAACTTGACTTAAAGCACGCCAAAATTGCCGCCTTTGGCAGCACCCGCTACAAAAATACCACCTGCGAACGGGACGCCAACATTCAAGCCCTGGTTGAAGCTAACACCCCGGTGGTGACGCTGGTCGGCAAAAGTTGGGATCTGCACGTGCATCATATCCTGGAAACCGACCCGGAAGAGAATCTGGAGATGATTGCCGAGAGTGTGTGCTACTTTAAAGAGCGAAACAAAGAAGTGGTTTATGATGCCGAACACTTTTTTGATGGCTACAAAGCTAACCCGGAATATGCCATGCTAACCCTGGAAGCGGCGGCGCAGGGAGGGGCCGATTGGCTGGTGCTGTGTGATACCAACGGCGGCTCCACCCCCTGGGAAGTGGAGGAAATCACCAAACGGGTGGTCGAAAAATTTCCGGGCCGGCAGATTGGCATCCACCCCCACAACGATTGTGAGTTGGGGGTTGCCAATGCCCTGGCCGCGGTGCGCGGCGGGGCCAGACAGGTGCAGGGCACGGTAAATGGCTACGGCGAACGGGTTGGCAACGCCAATTTGATGAGCATTATCCCCGATTTGCAGCTCAAAATGGGTTATGAGTGTGTTTCTGCCGGGCAGTTGAGCAGTTTGACCAGCCTATCGCGCTTTGTGGATGAAGTGGCGAATATGACGCCCAATACCCACCAGCCTTTTGTGGGCCACAGCGCCTTTGCCCACAAGGGAGGAATCCACGTGGCGGCCATTCTCAAAATTGAAGAAAGCTACCAGCATATGGACCCCAAACTGGTCGGCAACCAGAAGCGGGCGGTCGTCTCGGAGCTTTCGGGGCGGGGCAATATTCTGTATAAAGCCAGCGAGTTTGGCCTGGACACCAGCCGCGAAGAGGCCAAGCAAGTTTTGGAGCAAATCAAAGAATTGGAAAACCAGGGTTACACCTTTGAAGGGGCAGAGGCTTCGGTGGATATGAT
>CAZDMM010000491.1:4330-6000 GCA_964505845.1 uncultured Caldilineaceae bacterium | reverse complement strand
GCCCAAGCCATCTCGTTCTCGTTCCCAAACTCAGTTTGGGAACGAGGTTTGCAACGGGATTACTCGTTCCCAATCTCCTGATTGGGAACGTCCTTGCCAGGCAACTCTGTTTGCCCAAGCCTAAACCGGCAACGGATCCAGCTCTATAACAGAAGTATCGCCCAACAAATAATTTCGGGCTGATGAATGTAACCAATGCTCTGGTGCAGCCACCAAACCTCGTTTAACTGGATTATAGTGAATGTACTCTATCTTCTGCACCAGCATCTCGTGAGAGTGGATTAACTGGGGATGGAGGCCTTCCTGCCAGACCTGATAATCACTTTTGGTTTTATAGCGCTTTTTGTAATAGGCTAATTGGTTCAGCAGCCACCCTTTGCGCTCCGCCGTGAGTTGATCAACGATCTTTCTGGCCGTAAATTTTTTGAAATCGGTGAGGATTTGACCTAGATGGGGGCTGCCAACAATTAAATGAAAATGATTATCCAGGATGACATAGCTGAATAATTGTAGATCTTTATGTCTGCGGCAGAACGTTAAGGATTGGAGCATGAGGTCGAAATACGGTTTGGTGGTAAAGACCGGCAGCCATTCGACAATAGTGGATGTGACGAAATAGATACCGGCTTCGGTGGTGATTTTATAGCGACTTCTCATAGGAGTTTTAAGTGGAAACAGAGTTTCATTAGCAATCTCGTGCCCAAACTTTAGTTTGGGCACGAGATTAATGGTTCTCTTTTTTACAGCCCCAACAACTCCTTCAACTGCGCCTGGGTAGCGGGGTGGCTTTGCTGTAAGGCCAGCTTTGCCAGCCGGGCGGCTTGATCGTACCACTGCCGCAAGGCCATTTCAGCCTCCCTGGCGGCGGTTAATTCGGCCCGGTACGCCTGCACCTGCTGCTGTTGGTTCATCTCGGCGGCCACATAGTTTTCTACCAGGCCGGCGGCGGCAGCCAGGCGCTCACCGTTCCAGCCGTAGCCGGCCAGTTTAGCCCCGTGCTGGCCGTTGATGGCCTGGGCATTGGTCAGCAAGAGCCGCCAGCGGGCAATGGTTTCGGCGGCGCTGCGCGAGGGGCGCGGGGGCCGGGTGCTTTTGCCGTTGGCCGGTTCGCTGCCGTTGCTGTTATTTGGCTCGCTGTGGCCGTTGGCGGCGGCTCGGCGGGGCCATAGGCCCAGCGAGGTCAGCAGCGGTTCATCCCGGCCAAACAGGATATGCACCGTCTGGCAAAAGCGATTGATCTCGGCTTGAGCGGCTTGGCGGGCTTGATGTTCGGCCTGGGTGGCCCTTTTTTGCTCCGCCAGCAGAGCTTTGGCCCTGGCCCGGCCAGAAAGCCAGCTTTGCAGCAGGGTTTCACCGGCGGCCAGGCCGGCCAGGTCATAGCCGCCGGCAGAAATGGCAGCCTGGGCCTGGGGCAATTGGCCGTTGGTAACTAGCATGTGGACCTGGTGTTGAAGTTTTGATTGTGAAATATTCGTCATGTTTACTTCCTTTTCTGGAGGGTACAATTAATCATAGAACGGGCGCTCCAGCCGCCCGCAATGTTAATTGCTTTACCAGATTATGCCTGGCTTGGGTAGGGTAGAAAGTACTGAATTTTGGGGGGACAAAGGTCATCAAAATAGGGGGGCCATTAGTCCTTAAGGTAGAATTTACGCAAGCAGTCACGTCCC